>JACXUF010000130.1 GCA_014764105.1 Sulfuricurvum sp.
CTTTCAGCGTAGAAACCTTGTTCGATTTTTTTCCCTTTGGTGAGAATTGTTGCTACAAAGTATTTCATCCTTTTGCCACCCTTAGTATTTCATCTAGTGTCGTGATTCCGTGAACCGCTTTTGCCATACCGTTTTCGAACATCCCCACAAAGCCTTCCCGCTTTGCCTCTTTGAGTAAATCATCTTTTGATGCACTGCGAGCAATCATACTTGAAAGATTTTCGGTAATAGGGAGAACCTCACATATCATTTCCCGCCCCATGTAACCCGTTCCGTTGCACTCCTTGCATCCTGCTCCCTCATAAAAAACAGTGTGAGGAGGAATGAATGCACTGTACTCTTGCAAAAGGTTTTGCGGTATATCGGCCTCCTTTTTGCAATGCTTACATATTTTTCGCACTAACCGTTGCGCTTGGATGGCTACAAGAGCTCCACTGATGAGATAGGGTTCAATCCCCATATCGGACATACGGGGGATGGCACTGATAGCATCGTTGGTGTGAAGGGTTGAGATGACTAAATGTCCTGTGAGTGCTGCTTTGATCGCAATTTCAAGTGTTTCATGGTCACGAATCTCCCCGATCATAATTTTATCAGGGTCTTGACGGAGAATGGAACGGAGCGCGTCGGCAAATGAGAGTCCAACTTTTGGATTAACCTGTACTTGTTGAATCAGGTTCATTCGGTACTCAACCGGATCTTCTACGGTAATCACTTTATCTTCAACGTTACGTAATTCATTCAGTGCACCATAGAGAGTAGTCGTTTTACCACTTCCCGTCGGTCCAGTTACCAAAATAATCCCAAAAGGGGAATGAAGCCCTTTGATCAGTTTTTGGTAGCTCTCTGTATCCATTCCAGAATCTTCGAGTTTGACAAGCGCTTTGGACTTATCCAAAATACGCATGACGATTGATTCACCGTAGATGATCGGTAGGGTAGAGAGACGAAAATCAAATTCTGAATCCATTACTATAGCCGAAAAACGGCCATCTTGAGGTTTTCTCCGTTCTGCGATGTCAAGGTTAGCCAAGAGTTTTATACGAGACGCAAGAGGGGGATAGATATCTTTGTCAAAAATAAATATTTCAGCTAGTTTCCCATCAATCCGACCACGAACGACACAGTTTTTTTCGGTTGGTTCGATATGGATATCACTGGCCCTCCCTTTTATGCACGCCTTGAGGATAACATCGATGAGTTGCAAGATTGAAGAGGCTTCTTGTTGTTCTTCAATAGTACCGATATTGCGCAATTCATTGCGAATATTATTGACCAACTCTTTGACGCTGTCTTTAAGCTCAATTTTAAACAGATATGCTTGAATTTGTTTATCGGTCGCCACCGCAATTTTAAGTGATTTACGGGGAAAAAGGCGTTGAATAGATTCTTGCGCTTCAATATTTAATGGATCTGAAAAAGCGACAACAACGTACATGTCATCTTGAGAGATGGGGAGTGCGCTATAGCGCTTTAGTTGAGCGGTAGGGATTTTTTCAACGAGACGGTAGTCCATATCAATGGAGTCAAGATCGATATAAGGAACCTCTAAAACTTCGGCTAAATGGGAAAGGACTGCCCCTTCATCAATAAAATGGTAGTTTTTAATAATGGATAGTTCATAACACCCAAGACGGATTTGTTCTACAATAAAACGTTTGATGAAGTTGACTGAAACAGCCCCTATTTTACTTAATGTTTCGAGTATTGTATCGTCTTTAACACCTCGTGAAGTTAAACGATCAATTTGTTGTTGGGTGATATGGCGTTTTTCTAGTAAATCGTGGGTAATGCGATCCATATCCTGTTCCTTATGTTTAAAATACGTGGTGAAAAGTTAATATTTTATCATAATATTCATCTATGGCGATGCTTTTGCGTCCCTTGCTTTCTGTGGTATAGAGTGTATAGCTTTGCCGAGCATTTATCGGGTCTTGGTACTCTTTAATAGTAGCACCATTTTGTGGATTTTTGATGTAAAGATTAAAAACTTTGGAGAGTATATGGGCACTTTTTGGAAATTGAAGATTTGTTATTGGTTTATTATCGTAGAGGGCTTGCATTAATAATTTTTTTTGCATGATAAGAAGGGAAAAATAGGCACTGTTTGCTCTCGCTTCTGCTGATTGTGAGAGTGCTGACATAGCTGGTGAGAGTTTATCAATTTGATCTGCCTTTAAACATGAAAAGCCGACTAAAGAGACATAGCTCTCATTGGATTGATTAGTGGCAAAAAAACGGTAACCGTACGTACAGGCTTCATGGTATGAACCCTTTTGGTAAAGTTCAAACAATCGTGCGCCGTTAGCTATCAAATGAACATAGAGTATGGAGAATAAAATGATAAATTTCATTTAAATGATCCACTCTCAATCAAATCAAGAAGGGAGCGTGCCGATTCTGAATTGGAGTGAGAAATATAAAGCTGTAATGTTTTTTTTGCTTGATCAGTTTTACCTAATTTCACCAAAGACTTTGAAAAGATAATCCAACTTTCATCGACTTGGCTATTAATCGTATTGGTTTTTAAAGCATAGTTATATGCTTCATTATACTCTCCGTGATCATAATAGTAACGTGCGATGAAAAGACCTAAATTGACATTAGATGTCTCTTTAAACCGAAGTTTGAGTTCTTCAATATCAAGCTTTGATTCATTGTGATTGATGGAGAGAGTATGTTCGCTAGGAGAAGTTTTGGGTGCTATTGGCGGAGGTGCTTTGATTGTTGGCGAATATTCAGGCATCTGCAGTGGTTTTGAGGCAGGGATGGTAGGTCGTACCTGCTGTTTTTGCACTGGTTCAGCTGCGTGTTTTGGCGTTGTTTCGGATAATGAATAGGGTTCAAAGTCCTGAATAAAACCCATAGACGGTTCTAAGACGGTGGTATTCTCTTGGGGTTGTAATAGAGCTTTTGGTTTCGGTTGGCTAATAGGGTTCTTGATTTCTTTATGTACGGCGGTCGGCTGATTGTTTGGAGATTGAGAATTAAACCACAACAATGTTGTGATGATCATTATTGCGATAGCAAAAAACGTGAGTATGTAAGGGGCTGTTTTTTTGAGTTTATATTTTAGCCAACGGCGTTCTAATTTTTGGACATCAAGCATCGATTAATCCTGTATGTATAGCAGCCATTTCAATCCATTTGGGTTTAATAGCATTGTATTTGATCAGCGTTGGATTATTCTCTTCATACCAGCAATAGAGTGAAAATAGGGCAAAAAGAAGTTTGTTTGTATCGCGATAATTGCCATTTGTAAGTGATGTAATCAATTTCATATTTTTATCGTTGAACATATTGGCAACATCAAAGCAGTTGGCTTTGAAAAGCTTTTTTTGAACATAAATTTTGAGCTCCTCTGAAGTAGCATTTTGAAGTTCAATACTCTCCCAAATGCGGGTTTGGAAATGCTCTTTGGCGATAATGTCTTCTTGATCAGTTTTGTGAAGGGTGATTACAAATTTGATCGCTCTTGCATCGGAAATAAGACGTATTTTCTCCATCAGTGCGTCACTGTAAAGCTGTGCTTCGTCTAAAAGGACAATGGGTATCGTACTTAAACTCATGGCAG
>JACXUF010000015.1 GCA_014764105.1 Sulfuricurvum sp.
GCAACCGAGGGAGGTGCGAGGATACATGGGGCTATTGAGCTTCCGTTTCAAGAGGCAATCGATCGTTATATTGATCGAACACATCTCAAACAACCGATTCATTTAACCTGCCCGACCCCTTCTGAAGTGGTCGAAAATAGATGTAAAGTAGAAGATAAACTTGTATTTATGGAGCAGTACGTTGCATCGATGCAATCAACAGTCGCAAGTTTATTTGAAAAGGTCGCAACAGTTATACAAAAACTTGATAAATCAAAAGCACGCACAAATCTCGATCAGGTTGATTATGACGAGCTTGCATCACTGATGGGTGAAATCGATGAGATTAAAGCCAAATTCGAAGAAAAAGAGTTTGTCGATATTTTTATCGATGCTACTCAAGCGTTGATTATCCATTATGAACTTGAGATTGCGCGAATCCAAGTCCGCCCGATCCAAAATGACGATGACCGTCGCCTCAAAATGATCGATTGGATCTATGCGCATCATCCTTGGTTGTTTGCATTGGCTGGGATTATGGAAGCGGAGCTTATCGTTATTCGCCGTCGGGGGATTCAAAGTCGATATGTGCATAAAGCCGAATTCAGTGAAGACGGCATATTGATCAATGGTCATTTTTATGACTATAAAAATGAAATACAAGATTTTGAGATCGAACTTGTTATAGACGGAGAAGCGATTTTTGCCACGACATTGATCGGCAAAGATTCTAAAGTTCCTTTTTCATTCACCATCCCTTCACGTTTTTTCAACGATCAGGTGCATCGGATCTCTGTACGCGAAAAAAGCACTGGGATTATATTGACTGGAATGCCCGAAAATCGCCTGTTGCTTAGTGCAGATAAAAACAAAGCGCAGTTTATGGAATCTTTGGACGTGCATTATGAACAAAAAAATCCAAGTTTAAACCATGACAAATCAATCAGTTTTTTAGCAACAGAAGATAATTTAAACGACGGTAAACTAATTGAACCCTCTGTATAAACATAAGATTTTGGCGATTGGTTTATAAAGGGTACCTCTAAAAACCCCACCCACCTAACCAATCCAAAAACCACAATTTAGGTAGCATTCATAATACATACATCACCATCAAGGTTTGAACAATGGCAGGATTATTTGATTTGGAATATCATGAAAAGAAAATCAAAGAGTGCCAACCACCATTAGCAAAATTGTATCTTGTGCAGGATTGGAAGTAGCACGAGCCCTTGGACGCAAAGGGGGGGATGAAAGCGAACCATGACTGATAGTAAAATTGATTCCGCTAAAAAGTTACTCTCTAGTGGCGTGCCACCACGTGATGTGGCTAAAGATCTAGGCGTATGACTAGCAACCCTCTATCGATGGATTCCGGCTTCTGATCAAATTGATTTACAAATTGTACCAAAAAAGGTACAATAGCATTATGGATAAAAAAATCTATGTCGTCTTTTATCAAGCTCCATCAGGAAATGAACCTGTTCGTGAATGGCTAAAGTCTCTTAGCGCAGAGGATCGTCAAAACATTGGTAATGATATTAAGACAGTTGAATACGGATGGCCGATTGGTATGCCAGTAGCGCGTCCTCTTGGGAATAAACTTTATGAAGTACGAAGTAGTATTTCAGACAAGCGGATTGCACGGGTAATTTTTACCATCATCGATCACTATATGGTTCTTCTTAATGGGTTTGTTAAAAAGACTCAGCAGACACCAAAAGAAGAGATTGATTTAGCGCTAAAGCGCATGAAGGAGATTCAATGAAATTGCAACAAGGTATCGGAAGCTCATTTGATGACTTCCTACAAGAAGAAGGGATGTTTGTAGAAGCAGAAGCCGTAGCAGTTAAAAGGGTGATTGCATTTCAACTTGAAGAAGCAATGGCAAAAGAACACATTACTAAAACTGAAATGGCAAAACGGATGAATACTAGCCGATCTGCTATTAATCGCTTACTCGATCCACTTAATACCTCAATCACTCTCGCAACTATCGAAAGTGCAGTAGCAGCAATAGGAAAACGACTTCAAATTCAAGTTATTTAATCCCTCTTATTAACTGATGTTACGCACTTTACGTTCATAGCCCGTAAAGCATCAGGAACAAATCTTCCTACAACCCCCTAAAGCTTGCCATATCTTTCGGATATGGCAGAAAACTCCCCATATTGCCCTTGATTTCATCAAGTGAGTAAGGTCAGTTATTAAAAAAATGACCATTTCTCTTGACGTACTATAGATTCAGTTTTCTCAGGTTGTTTTATTTTTACAAATAAATTTAGCAGCTTTTTATAAACGATTGACAAAAGTTAAACACTGCAAATTTTAAAAATTAAACCGTCTTTATCATCAGGAAGCAATGTTGCCTGATAACCATTTGGAGTAAATAACATTTGATTTTTGGTTTATCTAATCGACCAAGCTTTCCCATGATTTTTACCAACTGATCTGCCATATTATCTCCATACTATTATACTTTACCTTCCCCTAAACCGCTATTCGTTACAATTCCACTATTAATTTATGGGCATACGACCCAATCAAAGGAACTGCATGAAGCGTGCATTGCTCAGTGTTAGCGATAAAAGCAACATCGTTGAATTTGCCAAATCCCTTATCGGTTTGGACTATCAAATCATCTCTACGGGCGGAACGTACAAAATGCTCAAAGATGCGGGGGTAAGTGCCATCGAGATCGACGAGGTGACTAAATTTCCTGAGTGTTTTGAAGGGCGTGTTAAAACTCTAAATCCTTATATCCACGGCGGTATATTGCATCGCCGCGACAAACAATCGCACCTCGACCAAGCTAAAGAATTAGGTGTTGAAGCGATCGATTTGGTGTGTGTCAATCTCTATCCTTTTAAAGCTACGATCGAGAAAACCGACGATTTCGAAGAGATCATCGAAAACATCGACATCGGTGGACCTGCGATGGTGCGTTCTGCGGCAAAAAACTTTGACAGTGTTATTATCATTACCGACCCGTCGGACTATTCTTTGGTGCTCAACGCGATTGCTAATGGTGAAAACACGGTTGAGTTTCGCCGTGATTTGATGATCAAAGCGTATGAGCACACTGCTGCGTATGACTCGATGATTGCCAACTACATGAATAAACGTTTCAATAACGGTATGGGGGCAAAACAATTCATCGTGGGTAACAAAGTGATGGATACCCGCTATGGTGAAAACCCCCACCAAAGGGGAGGTTTGTATGAGTTTGATGCGTTCTTCACCCAAAACTTCAAAACCCTCAAAGGGGAAGCAAGCTTCAATAACCTCACCGACATTAGCGGTGCGGTAAAAATTGCGGCGGCATTTGGGGATGAAAACGCGATCTGTATCGTCAAGCACGGTAACCCGTGCGGTTTTGCGATCCGCGACAATCTTCTTGATGCGTATATCGAAGCGCTCAAATGCGACCCGATTTCGGCATTCGGCGGTGTTGTTGCAGTCAATGGTGTTGTCACCAAAGCGTTGGCGGAGAAAATGAATGAGATGTTTCTCGAAGTGATCATCGCAGGGCGTATCGATGAGGAGGCGCGTGCGGTGTTTGAGTCGAAAAAACGGCTCAAACTCTTTGAATACGGCAGTGATCGCATCACACTTAGCAATGACACTATCGATTTCAAACACATTGACGGCGGGTTTGTATTCCAAGACGCGGATCGTGTCACTTCCGAGGAAGTTAAAAATGCCAAGCTGGTAACGAAGCACGTGGCGGATGAGGCAGCGATGAAAGATGCAGAGATCGCCTACAAAGTGGCATCTTTGACTAAATCCAACTGTGTTGTCTATGTCAAAGACGCGGCGATGGTCGCGGTCGGCATGGGGATGACCTCTCGTGTTGATGCGGCGCGCTGTGCCCTCAAAAAAGCTGAAGAGATGGGCTTGGATGTGAGCGGTTCAGCTCTTGCTTCTGAAGCGTTCTTTCCGTTCCGTGATTCGATCGATGCGGCAGCGGGTGCTGGTGTTAAAACCGTTATCCAACCGGGTGGTTCGGTACGTGATGATGAGGTTATTGCAGCAGCTGATGAACATGGAATGGCTCTTTATTTCACCGGTATTCGCCACTTTTTACACTAAGAGTATTTGCGCCGACTCGGCGCAACTTTATATCCCATTAAAAACCCAAATTTACGAACTTTTTTTAAAACCTTGATTGACATTGACTCAAACTTAGTGCTATAATTTTAATAACAAAATAATGACCATTTTTTAGGATTTATCAATGTCAAAAAGTTTATATACTACATTGGAATTGTCTCCTGGAGCAAGCGAAGCGGAGATCAAAAAAGCATACCGTAGACTCGCTCGTCAATACCATCCTGATGTCAACAAAGACCCCGCAGCGGAAGAGAAGTTCAAAGAGATCAATGCCGCCTATGAAGTTCTCAGCGACAAAGAGAAACGTGCCAAATACGATCAGTTTGGCGATTCGATGTTCGGCGGGCAGAACTTCCATGACTTCGCCAAAGGGCAAGGTGGAGGTGTCGATTTAGATGATATTCTTCGCAACATCTTCGGTCAAGGTGGCGGAGGATTCGGTGGAAGCGGATTTGGTGGGTTTGGCGGCAGCTTCGGCGGCGGAGGTTTCGGAGGGGGTGGGTTCGGCGGTATGAATCTCGACGTTGATGCCAATGTTACCGTCCCTTTTGCTGTAGCGGTATTGGGAGGCAAGCACTCGATTAGCATATCTGGTGAGAGTTTCGATATCAAAATTCCTGCCGGAATTAAAAGCGGTGAAAAGCTTCGTGTTCGCGGAAAAGGGAAAAAGCACGGCTCTAAAGTTGGTGATTTATACCTACGGATCGATGTGGCTGCCAACCCTGAGTATGAGCGAGAGGGGGATAACCTCGTCAAAACCTTCAATGTCCCTCTCTATGCGGCGTTGTTTGGTGGTAAAGTAGTCGTACAAACATTGGAGAAAGAGGTGACTCTCAAAGTCCCTGTAAATACCAAAAACGGTCAGCGGTTTCGTCTTAAAGAGATGGGGGTAATGAACCGTCAAAGCAATGTTCGAGGGGATTTGTACCTCAAAGCCAATATCGTATTGCCCCCTGTCGATAAAATCGATTTGGAGCTGGTCGAACATATGAAAAAATCTTTGCCACAGGAGTAGCAGATGCACCATTTTGACGAACCGGTTTATATGATCAGCGTCGTTGCGAAGATTTTGGATATTCATCCACAGACCCTTCGTCAATATGAACGTGAAAACTTGATTACCCCATCCCGCTCGGACGGTCGGATACGCCTATACTCTCAGCGTGACATCGAAAAAATTAAAATGATCCTTCGTCTGACTCGTGAAGTGGGGGTAAATCTTGCTGGTGTCGATGTGGTGATTCGTCTCAAAGATAAGATGGAAGCTATGGAGCAAGAGATAATGGAGCTGCGTGCTGAGATCGCACATATGCGAAGCTCTAACGGTGTTCCGCCCGAAAAATCACTTGTGACCAAACGTAGTATCTACGAAATGGTCGTTTTTGATGATGATATTTTGAAGTGATTGTATGGGTGTTTCACCGATTATCCATGAGAGCTGGAAAGAAGTTTTAAAAGCGGAGTTCGCCCACCCCTATATGGAAGAGTTGAAAACGTTTTTGGTCGAAGAAAAAAAACACTATACTATTTTTCCACGAGGCTCTCATATTTTTAATGCATTTAACTCTACCCCTTTTGGGAGTGTCAAAGCGGTGATTTTGGGGCAAGACCCTTATCATGGAATAGGGCAGGCGCACGGGTTGTCGTTCTCGGTGCAACACGGGGTAGCACTCCCTCCGTCACTCCAAAATATTTTTAAAGAGCTAGTGGACGATATCGGATGCGAGTATCCCAAAAGCGGTGATTTGAGCAATTGGGCTGCACAGGGGGTGTTGCTGCTTAATACTCTATTGACCGTGAGGGCGGGTGAACCTTTTTCTCACAAAGGGCGGGGATGGGAACGCTTTACCGATCAGGTGATCAAAACATTGAGCGATCAACGCGAACATATTGTTTTTATCCTCTGGGGAGCACCGGCATGGAAAAAAACACCCCTGATTGATGAGAGAAAGCATTTGATCCTCAAAGCGCCTCACCCATCTCCTCTCTCATCCTATAGAGGTTTTTTCGGCTCGAAACCGTTTAGTCGAACGAACGACTATCTCCAATGTTATGGGAAAGCTCCGATCGAATGGTCTCTTTGAGCTTTTGAAGCTCTTTTTTGTGTTTCTGCAACAGTTCTTTGACTTCCGGTTCGGGCAATTGCTGATATATTTTTTTGAGCAAATCGATTTGATTGAGCGCATCTTGGAGTGCTCCCAACGAGTTTTGGAGCTGTTTACAGTGAGAAATCGCCTCTTGGCAGTGGTGGAGATCGGCAATCTCTAAAAACTCAAAGCCATACCGTGCATCTTTAAACTCGATTCTAAGATGGTGGAGGGTTTTGGGGTTACTATCAACCTCAAGTGCCAAATAAGAATTGAGACAATGTTGGTAGTGTGTGAGAACTTTTTGGATGAGAATCTCCGATAAAAAATCGGGGTTGCACTCTGAGAGAAGGGCGGAATACTCATCGATCAATAGGAGAGTGGTCTCAATATATTTTGTGGTAAAAAGGTTTTTCGAGCTATTTTTGCGAAGTTTTACAAGGTGTTTCACAAGTTTTGGATATTTGGAGCGTGAAAGTGAACCCAATAGAACATCCAACTCTCGAATGGTATTGGTCTCTTGCATGGCACGTTTGAGTGTTTTGGGAAAAGGGAGAGAGGTTGTAACGAAGAGTTTAACCAAAGAACGGACGCGTCGCAGTGTTACTCTGAATTCATGAACTTGCTCCTCTTTTGCGCTGTATTGAAGTGCATGAAGGAGAACTCGTGCATGATAGAGCTGATAATTGAGATAGCGGGTGAGTTTACTTGCTTCCATCCGATGATTATAGCAAATCTTACATTACATTCGAAACAGAGCATAAATGGGCAAGTGATCTGAATACCCTTCTCCCGTATGGGTTTTTGGGTACCCTTTTGTGTGTTGCCAACGGTATGGTTTTCCTTTGTAAAAAAGAAAATCTGCTTCATAGCGTTGAAAACTCCCCCTTACATACTCTACCCCTTTTCCGTCGATGAGGGCAGGAGAGATGATCATGTTGTCCAACCCCTCTTTTTTACCTTTGTATTGATGACTCCACCGTTTTTCTGGAGGGAGGTCGTACCAAAGATTGTACAGATAAGGTGAGGCGAGGCTTGTGTAGGTTATTGGTTTTCCATCCTCATCGATGGTACGGAGGATGTGGTTTATCCCTGTGACCCCTTCGGTATCGTTGTGTTTTCGACTTTTGAGAAAGACGATGTTCTCTTGGTAATCGGAGTTAAAATCTCCAAGCAGAACAAATGGTTCGTCTTTGGGGAGTTCATCCAGCCGATAGATGAGCCGTTTGGCACTCATGATGCGTCTACTCTCTGGACCGCTTTTGGATTTCCAATGATTGACGAATACCCGTAACGATTCTCCGTTTATGTCGAGTTTAGCCTCTAAAATATCACGCAATTGTCCGTTATGATTGATGGGATGGCGCCACCCGTTTTGGATTGGATAGCGGCTTAGTAACGCTGTACTAACGGTAGATTTCTTATTGCGGGCAAAAAGATGATAACGGTAATAAAGACCTTGTCGGTTAAGTTCTGCTTTGAGATCTTTGACGGCGCGTTCTGATTCGATCTCCTGCAAACCGATAATATCGGCGTTGATGCCACGGATCACTTTTGCTATATTGCGCAGTTTCGCACGGTAGATATCCTGAGTCCATCCCCAATCACCGTTGGGGATGTACTCTTCGTATTCATTCCCCTCGTATTCCATGTCGAACAGATTTTCGACATTGTAGCTCGCAATTTTCACTTCGACCCCCCCTGCTAGCGATAGTAATAGTCCTAATGCAACCAGAAAACGCATTTATTCGATCCCGCTGAGACGGAGGAGATTTTTGGAGTCGCATTCGCGCCCCATCATCTCTACAAACAGCTCCTGCATACTTTGAGATCCACCTTTGGCTAAAATAATCTCTTTGTAGCGACGGGCGAGTTCACTTCCGAAAATCCCCTCATCGACGATAGCATAGTAGGCATCAGCACTGAGCACTTCGGCCCATTTGTAGCTGTAGTATCCTGCGCTGTAGCCGCCGCTGAAAATGTGGCTGAAACCGTTTTGGAATTTGTTGTAGGCGGGAGGTTTGATCAAAGAGGTGCGCTCTCGGATGGAGTCGAGAAGTTTTTGAATTGCATCTCCTTGATAGAGTTTTGAGTGGAGCTCGAAATCAAAGAGGGAAAATTCGAGCTGACGAAGCATGGAAATCGCGCTTTGGAAATTTTTGGCGCGGATCAATTTGGCAATCATCTCATCACTTAGTGCCTCTCCCGTTTGATAGTGTTTGGCGAAGAGTTTGAGTACTTTGGGCTCATAGGCGAAATTTTCTAAAAACTGGGAGGGGAATTCCACTGCATCCCATTCGACACCGTTGACTCCGCTGACACCGTGCTCTTTGACCTTGCTCAAGAGATGGTGGATTGTATGCCCCATCTCATGAAAGAGGGTTACGACATCATCGTGGCGTAGCAATGATGGGGTAGTGTCTGAGGATGGGGGAAAATTGCAAACGACAAAAGCGCTAGAGAGGTGTGTGCAGCCTTGTGTGTCGCAGTGGTGGGTTTGGTAGTTGTGCATCCACGCACCGCCCCGTTTGTCTTTGCGCGCTTCGAGATCGAAATAGACCCGTGCCGAGAGGATTTCGCCATCATAAATGTCATAGGCTGACGCTTTTTCGTCCCAAAGGGGGATATTTTGGGGGATAAATTTGAGTCCGAAGAGCTCTTGCAAAAAAGTGAACATCCCCTCCATCACACTGCGTTGTTCGAAATAGGGACGGTACTCCTCTTCATCGATGTCGTACTGTGCTTTTTTGAGGATTTCTCCATAATAGGCGGTATCATAGCTTTGCACATCGACACCCTCAGCGATAGCGCGCAACTCCTCGATCTCCCGTATCGCTTGGGCTCTGGATGCCTCGATAAGTTCGTTGATAAATTTCAAGACACTCCCTATGTTTGGTGCCATTTTGGAGGCAAGGGAGTATTCGGCGTAATTCTCAAACCCCAGCAATTTGGCACTCTCTTGACGAAGTTCCATTAACTCATCGATAATGGCTTCGTTCTGCGGTGCTCGGGTGGTGTAGGCACGGTAGAGTTCCTCTCTGATGGCACGGTTAGGACCATACGTCATGTAGGCGATATAGGAGGGGAATTGGAGGGTGAAGCGATATTTGTTCACCCCCTCTTCTTCAAAAGTCGCGTTTTTAAGATCGCTTTCTGGGATCCCAGCTACATCAGCGGGATCGGTGATGATCTTCTCATAGGCGTTGGTGGCATCGAGAAGATTTTGGGAAAAATCATTGGTGAGGGTGCTTTTACGGAGGTTGATTTCGGCAAGCCGTTTTTTTGACGTCTCGTCTAGATGAGCCCCTGCTAGTTCAAAATGGAGGATGTTGAGATCCAAAATACGCCGTTGTTCAGTATTGAGGGTGTCGTATTCGGTGGCTTTGATCGTTTTAAATGCTTCGTAGATGTCGAGATTTTGCCCGACAAATGTGGAGTAATCGGTGAGAATTGGGAGGGCATCGGCGTAGACTTTTTGGGACGCTTCGGAGTTTTTGACCGCATTGATGTGGGAGAGGGGGGTAAAGAGGAGCTCTATCTCCTCTTCCATCAAATCAAAGGGGCGGACGAAATTGGCATACGTTTTGTTCGGTATCCCAAGCAAGCTCTCTATGGTTTTATGGTTGCTTTCGATCAAAGCGTTCAAATCGGTGATAAAAGTTTCTAAATTGAGTTTAAATTCGGCAAAAGGTTGCATGGTTTCTCCTGTAAAAACGATATTGTAGTGTAGTGTTTCAAAAACTGTTCTATAATTTTGCAATTTGTTAAGAAAGGGTCGAATGCACACTGTTGTAAAAGAGAGAATTCAACTGTTATTTCGTTATATCTTCGTGGGGGCGCTCTCGCTATTTCCCTTGATACTTGTTTTAATTGTCGTCAATTACCTCAAAGAGTTGGGGGTTAGTGCCTATGTGTCGTTGCACGGTTACACCCATTCGTTCGGATTTACGATTTTCTTGATGATTGCCGTAGTGGTGATGTTTGCGACTTTGGGGTACTCGATTGAGAAATACGGCAAATCGATGATTGTTTCGATGATCGACAGCACGTTTGAGCGGATACCGGCGGTGCGCTCTGTTTACTCGATCTCCAAAAAAATGGCGGCGATGTTCTCTGGAGGGGATGACAATGCCAAAAAAGAGGTGGTATTGGTCGAATACCCCAAAGACGATGTATGGGTGCTAGCGTATTTGTTAAATCGTCATCAAAATGTTTGTGTTTTGTTTATTCCCACATCTCCCAACCCCACGAGCGGTTACACCGTCATTGTCGATGAAAAACTCACTATTAAAACCTCGATGAGTTTACAAGAAGCCTCTTCGTTTATTATCAGTATGGGGGCCGATTTCCCGAAACGCGAAGAGATTGCGGGGCTTATTCAAACTCATCAAACTTTGGTTCCGGCGCTTTAAAATTATCGATTAGAAGTTTTTGATAATGGGGCGCTTTGTCGAAAAGTTTTCGCAAAGCCCACGTTCCGTAGGTTTCGTTGAGAGATGAATCGACGACGATGTAGGAGAGATAGACGGTATTTTCGTTGATCGAAAACTGAAGCCGCTCAAGAGTGCTGTTTTCATTCAGAAGAAAATCATAGAGGCTTTCGATTTTCTCACTCGGAATTCGGCAGAGGGCGGAGTCAGCGATGATAATACCGTTATCGTAATAGTTGATATCGATGCGGGTAGTGCCGATTTCAAATCGCCAGCTTCGTTGGCTCCTTCGGGCAAGGGGGACATTGACATGAAGAGAGTGTAAAATCTTTTCGATCAGTGCAACGTTGCCGCTGGGTTTGTACCCCTCACGTCTCCGTTTGGCAACCTCCAGTTTGGTTCCACATTTAGGGCAGTAGTCGTTTTGGATGCTAACTTCTTTGATCAGGTTTTTGCACGATGAACATCGGATCACATTCTCAGTGCCTAATGTATAAAATTGATCCAGCGCCTCTTTGAGTGTATAGGAGGGGAGGGCGAATCCAAGATTGTTCGAATTTTGGATGATGAAGGTGTTGACCCCCACCACCTCCGCCGAATCGTTGAGAAGTGGTCCTCCGCTGTTACCAGGATTGATCGCCGCATCGAATTGGATATACTCTACTTCCCCTTGGAATCGTGAAGCTTTAGAGACGATCCCCTCTGTAGTCGAATAATTGAGCCCGTAGGGGTGCCCGATTGCAATGACGCTGTCCCCGTCTTGGACTGGTGAGGATGAGAGGAGGAGGGGGGATGTGCACTTGATAGGGATTGGAGAGCGGATAAATGCCAAATCGTAGGCGGGATCGTCATAGATCACCGAGGCGATGGTTTTAGTCAGGGTTTTGGTAGAGATGAGTGCCTCTTTGAGACCGTTTGCGACATGAGAGTTGGTGATGATTAGATTATCGATAATGAAACCGCTCCCGCTCCCATAAGGGTTGGTGATTTGGACGATGCTCTCAATCGTTTGTTCGACCATTTTTTGGGTGGCTGTATTCATCTTCACACCTCCGTATAATCGAGATTTTTGATCTGGAGATAGAAACTTTGGCTGAAGTGGTCAAGATCGGAGTAATTTAAAAGTTCCGCAAAATTGGTCAACCTTTTGTAGCGTTGACGGTACGGTTCAATCGCTTCTCGAATTCTCTTAAAAATGAGATTTTGGTTAAATGTTTTGGTTTGTGGATCATACAGCGGAATCATCCCTTGGGCTTTGAAAAACTCTGGTGTAGTCACTTCGATATGGATGTGGAGTAAAAAGCGCAATGAAGGGTGAAGCCCGTAATTGTAGAGGATATAGAGGGAGATATAGCGGTAAATAACCGGAATAACGTAGTTGGAGCGGTTATTTTTGTACCATCTCACTTTGTTCAAAGAGTCGTTAATAAAGGTCGAGATCTCATCGTGCAACGCTTGTTCATAGGGTGAAAAGGTATAGGCACAGCGGTGAAACTGATCTGCGAACGTATTAATATCCATCGTTTCGAGTTGGGTGATGTATTGCTCCAACTCGGCATTTTTGTCTTCGGCGAGCTTCTCATCATCGAGAAAATAGCCGTTTATTTTTTCACTGATCTCTTTGACCATTTTTTTGTGGGGAAGTAGGAGATAATCGATCTGAAGCAGCAGGGTAAGATAGCTAAACGAGACCATCCCTGTATTATCGTTGGAGAGGAGCCCGATGAGGCTTTGTTTGGTCTGTGTAATCCATGTTTGCATAAAATTGTAGTTGCTTTGAATTTCAGCTGGAGAGAGGGGTTCTAAATGGTCCTTATCAAGTAAAACCGATTCATCAAACTCTCCGGCAATAAACTCTTTTTCGAAATCGGCATTAAGAGCTATTTCACGGAGGGGGTAAAAGATTTTTTGGGGAGTGATGGTAGCGTTATCTAGTTTGATCGAGAGGCGAACAACCCCGTTTGACCCGCTAAATCGACAATAGGTAAGTTGAAAATTACGTTCCAAAAAACGGCGTTTGAGAGCAACATGGAGCTTGTCTGAGAGGGCGATATCGGCGTGTGCCTCGAGTGTTGCGGACGTTACCTCCCCTTTGATGAGTGCATATCCTTGGTAGAGGTGAAAAGAGAGATGATCACCTTTTTTTTCAATGTGTAGATGTGGATAAGAAAATAGGGTGTCGTGACGGATCAGCGATGACAAAAAAAGCTCGAACCCCTCTAAAATATCCCCTCGCATAAACGCTTCGCTGGAGCGTTCGAAAAGCTCCTTTTCTTGAGGATTCGGTAATGCGTGAGAACCTCTACCGTATCGTAAGGGGGTGAGCTCTTTTGGCGGATTGAACCAATTTTTCAGTACTTCCAAAAACTCCACTACACCCTCATTGTCGATTTCATTTTTGCGGGGCTAGTGTAATCAAAGCAACCTTAAAGCGACGATAAAGTATAATACGCATAATTAAAGAGCACTTTAAAATGCTTTACAGGGAGTTGTATGGGCTATAAGCGTGTTTTGGTAAAATTCTCAGGTGAAGCGCTTGCGGGTGAAAACGGTCACGGTATCGATACTAAGATTTTAAAGTTTATTGCTGGTGAGATCAAAACTTTGGTGGATGCCAGAATCGAAGTAGGGATTGTTATTGGAGCGGGGAATATTATCCGTGGGGTAACTGCAGCTGCTGATGGTATTATCCGCCGAACTTCGGGCGACTATATGGGGATGCTTGGGACCGTGATCAATGCGATCGCGATGCAAGAGGCGTGTGAGCACGAAGGGATGCATGTCCGTGTCCAAAGTGCGATCAAAATGGAACAAATCGCTGAAGCATTTATTGTTCGCCGTGCTACCCGCCATTTGGAACGGGGTCGCGTTGTAATTTTCGCAGCTGGAACTGGGAATCCGTTTTTTACCACCGATACGGCGGCGACACTCCGTGCTGTAGAGATCGGTGCGGAAGTGATCATCAAAGCGACCAAAGTGGACGGTGTTTACGACAAAGATCCGAAAAAATTCAAGGATGCGGTGAAATTGCAGACACTGGGGTACGATGAAGCGCTACAAGATCACATCAAAGTGATGGACGATACCTCTATCGCTTTGGCAAAAGAGAATAGACTCCCGATTATCGTGTGTGATATGTTCACACCGGGCAATCTCCTTGAGATCATTCAAGGCAATTTCGATCGTTGTTCGATCGTAAAATAACTGCAAAGGAAACAACATGAGACTAGAACAACTCACTGCAAAAGCGCTTGAAACCGCCAATATTGATCGTTACCAATTGGCTATCGCGGTAGCCAAACGCTCTGAAGAGCTTCTAAATGGAGCAACGACAAAACTGAACGTTGATATGAAAAAAGTGAAAACAGCAGATATCGCTTTGATGGAGATTGCCGAGGGGCATATTGCCATCAAGGGTTTTGTTAGTCACGATTGATTTTAGAACAAAGCTGCATCATTGAATACCATCAATATCGACAAAGTAACTAAAATCAATGATGTAGAGAGTGCCATTGAGTACCTTTATTCCCTTGTTCCCCCTTCTGAACCTATTAGAAATGCTTTGGCATTTTCACAGCAAGCCCATCATAACCAGTTTCGTAAAAGCGGCGAACCTTATATCGTCCATCCAGTTTTAGTCGGAGCAATCGCCGCTTCCATTACAGGTGATGAGGCGATGGTGATTGCCGCATTGCTTCATGATGTCGTCGAAGATACCCATATTGCGATCGATGAGATCGCACGAGATTACGGAGAGGATGTTGCTCATCTAGTAGAAGGGCTGACCAAAATCGATACGATTCGTGATGCCCAACTGATCCCCTCTCATTCGGATGAAAAACTGGTTGTTTCGGCGCTCTCTTTTCGAAAAATGTTGGTTGCCTCAATCGAGGATGTTCGGGTTTTGGTGGTCAAATTGTGTGACCGTCTCCATAATATGCTAACATTGGGGGCGCTACCTCCACACAAACAGCATCGGATCGCCGAAGAGACACTGGTGGTTTACGCCCCAATCGCTCAGCGTTTGGGGATCTCTTTCGTGAAAAATCTCCTCGAAGATCTCAGCTTTCAATATCTTTTCAAAGAGGAAAAGGAGGCGATCGATCTTTATTTGGAGGAGAATTACCGTTCGATTAGTAGACGGCTGAACGATTTTTGCGAAAAACTCTCCAAAATGATGCTTGAAAATGGGTTCAATGACGATGAGTTTGAAATTCTCAGCCGTGTTAAACACCACTACTCAATCTATTTGAAAATGCAGCGAAAAGGGATCAGTATCGACGAGATACTTGATCTTTTGGCGGTGCGGATCTTAGTTAAAAAACCGATCGATTGTTATCGGGTTTTCGGGATGGTGCATCTCAATTTTCAGCCTCTCTCTGCACGCTTCAAAGACTATGTCGCGATCCCAAAAGAGAACGGCTATCAGACGCTTCATACTACCGTATTTCACGAGAGTGCTATCTATGAAGTCCAAATTCGCACCTATGAGATGCATAAAACGGCAGAACTCGGCGTTGCCGCGCATTGGAAATACAAAAGTGGCGGGAACAATCCCATCAGTCTCGATTGGCTTCATAATCTCCAATATCAAAGCGAATCGGTTGAGGCGTTTTATGAGCTCATTAAAAACGACCTTTTCAGCGATGATATCAGTGTCTTTTCGCCGAAAGGGAAATCATATACCCTCCCTCGCGGTGCGGTAGCGCTCGATTTTGCCTATGCGGTTCATACGGAGGTTGGCGATTGTGCTGAGGGGTGTTTGATCAACAAAGAGAAAGCATCCCTTCTTAGCGAATTGCACAACGGCGATATCGTTAAAATTACGACTGGACCGAAAAAAATCAACCGTTGCAGTTGGATCGATACTGTAAAAACCTCTCGTGCCAAAGCGAGTATGCGTTCCAATTGTAATCAGCGGATGAAAGCGATCGATTCACAAAGTGCCAACAACATCCTCAAAACAATTTTCAATGTTGATGAAGCCCGCGTCAACGAACTGTTGATCCAAACCCATTTAGATGAACAACGCCATCGGATCCCTCATGAACTCGATTTGCTCAAAGAGACGATCAACCGTTTTAATCAAGAGTTGGGAGAAGGGAGCCGCTTTAGCTCATTTTTATCCCGTAGACGCAAACTCAAACCCTATCTTTTTTCGGCACTTGAATTTCATGCGACTACTAGCATCGGCGATGCGGTATTTGATTATTGCTGTCATCCTAAAACTGGGGATGAAATTGTTGCTTTTTTGCAGGATGGTAAAGCCTATATCCACCATAAAATGTGTAAAAATGCCGCCGTAAAGATTGATCATCACGAACCGATGGTTTTTGTGAAATGGAAAGCGCAGCACTACTTTAGATACCATTTGATTATCAGTATGCAAAGCGCACAGGGTTCACTAGCCGAATTGTTGACCTATATGGCCAAAATGGGTGTCGACATTAATAGTATCGAATTGGGCAAAGAGAAATTCGAACACACCCAGTATTGTGAAATGGAGTTTCAAACCCTGGAAGCCGATCTAAATCGCCTCCGCTCCAAACTAGAGAAAAAAGGGAAAATCATACAATTTTTTCGTACCGATGATGCGTACCGAAACCAAGGATAAAACATGATTCAAACTGCATTACGAGAGATTAAACGGGGAGCAGCTGAGATTATCGATGAAGCGCGTATCGAAACACTGCTCAAAAACTATTTTGAGAAAGGTGAAACCTATACAGTGAAAGCGGGATTCGATCCGACCGCTCCCGATTTGCATTTGGGGCATACGGTATTGCTTCAAAAATTGGCCATTTTTCAAAAATTCGGAGCTCATATCCAGTTTTTGATCGGTGATTTCACCGCTCAGATTGGTGATCCGACCGGCAAAAGCGAAACCCGTAAAAAACTCCTTCCCGCACAAGTGTTGGAAAATGCCCAAAGCTATAAAGATCAAGTGTTTAAAATTCTTGATCCCGAAAAAACGACCGTTGTTTTTAACTCTGAGTGGATCAATCCTCTCGGTGCGGCGGGTATGCTAGAATTGACTACCACTTACAATGTCGCGCGGATGTTGGAGAGAGACGATTTTGACAAACGTTACAAAGGGGGAGTGTCGATTTCGATCAGCGAATTTTTGTATCCCCTTCTTCAAGGGTACGATTCGGTTTACCTCAAAAGTGATGTCGAAATTGGGGGGACTGATCAGAAATTCAATCTTTTGATGGGGCGTCATTTGCAGCGGGTATATGAGATCGGAAAAGAGCAGGCGGTACTCATGATGCCCATTCTTGAAGGATTAGACGGCGTTCAAAAAATGTCTAAATCACTCGGAAATTATATCGGAGTTATCGAAGCACCAAACGACATGTACGGTAAAGTGCTCAGCATCAGCGACACGTTGATGTGGCGCTATTATGAACTGCTTAGTACAAAAAGCCTTGATGAGATTGATGAACTGCGGTCTGAGCCCTTCAACGTCTCAAGCACGTAGGGAGATTAAGCAAGGCTCTGTTAAAATCGACCAAAACAAACTGAGTGACGAACAATTGCAATTGCAGAAGGGTGAGTATATTCTTCAAGTTGGAAAACGAAAATTTGCGCGATTAAAGGTTAACCAATGAGCTTAAAACCACTTCAAATTGGCAAATATACGATCCCAAAACCGATTGTCCAAGGGGGCATGGGCATCGGTATCAGTTGGGATAGACTTGCTGGGACGGTTTCTTTGGAGGGTGGTCTTGGTGTTATTAGTGGTGTGGGAACTGGATACTATGAAGATAAAATTCATGCTGATAAACTGGTGGCTTCCCGACCTTTGGATGTCGAGAATTTTTATTCCAAAAAAGGGCTTACTGCTATTGTAAACAATGCCCGTAAAATTTGTGCAGATGCACCATTGGCGTGTAACATCCTCTATGCGATCAATGACTATGGTCGTGTCGTTACTGATGCGTGTGAAGCGGGAATTGATATTATTATCACTGGCGCCGGATTGCCGACCAATATGCCCGAATTTACTGCCGATTATCCTGATGTAGCACTGGTTCCGATCGTATCATCGGCAAAAGCACTCTCGATTATCTGTAAACGTTGGGAGAAACGGTACAACCGTCTTCCGGATGCGGTTGTTCTTGAAGGACCTTTGAGCGGTGGACATCAGGGCTTTACCTATGAGCAATGCGCAATGGAAGAGTACCAGCTCGAAAATTTGGTTCGTCCAGTAGTCGATGAGGCGGCAAACTGGGGCAATATCCCTGTCATTGCCGCCGGAGGTATCTGGGATAAAAACGATATTGATGCAATGATCGCTTTGGGGGCTGCTGGGGTGCAGATGGGGACCAGATTTATTGGAACCCATGAGTGTGATGCTCATGATAATTTTAAACAAGTTCTCCTCAACGCCAAAAAAGAGGATATTACGTTGATGAAATCACCAGTCGGTTATCCTGCACGTGGCGTACGGACAAAACTTCGTGATTTGATCGATACCCGCACGGGTCCTTCGATCAAATGTATCTCCAACTGTGTTGCACCGTGTAATCGAGGTGTTGAAGCCAAAGAGGTTGGTTTTTGTATCGCCGACCGTCTTAGTGATGCGTATGCTGGTGATTTGGAGTTGGGGCTCTATTTTTCAGGCAGCAATGGTTATCGGATCGATAAAATTATCTCCGTCAAAGAGTTGATGGATAAACTCGTCAATGGGGAGTAAACACAAACGTGGTGGCTCGTACTCTCTTCTTTATTATACTGCTCTGCTCTTTGGTTATAGGAGCCAACGAAACCGACCGATTAGAATCGGCTAAAAAAGCGTTGGAAAGTAATGATGAAGTTGAACAGTTCCGTGGCTACAATGAGTTTAAAACCCTCTATCTGCGAGCAACAATGGATAAAAACAAATCTCTTGCCATTGAAGCATTGGAGGGGATTGTTCAAGGGGGTGAAAAGCTAGGGATTGATGTTGGTAAATACAAAGCCGATTTAGCCAAAATCAAAGGGTCGGTCAAAAAAGTTGAACCGATTGTTAAAGTTTTACCTAAAGCAGTAGAAAAAAGCGTTGAAGCTCCAGTGGCGGTTCCGACAACGCCCGCCACTATCCCTTCGGTCATTTATGACAAAACCATTAAACCTGCCCAACTCGCTTCAAGCAAATTTGCAACCCCCGAACCAGAAAAGTTGATCAAGCCCGAGCCACTCATCAAAAATGATGAAATTTCGATGAGTATGCGGCACCGTTTGTTGGAAACACGTTGGAAAGACAAGGGGCTTGAGCTGGTTTTTGACTCTCCGATACAATCTTCAAACGTTAAAATGTCGAAAATTTTAGAACCCGATAAACAGCGGTATCGTTACATTATCGATGTCGATTCGGCACTCATTTCAAGTACGCAAACGCTTGAACACCAAAAAATCAACCGAATCAAAATGGCTCAGTTTGATTCTAAAACACTCCGTTTGGTTATCGAACATAATAATCCTATCGCCATCAAACCGATCCCAAAGGGTTCGACCCTTTTTGTTGACCTTTCACTTGATGCCCCCAAAACAACTCCCCATTTGGCAACACCACAAGTTATCAAACCTGAGGTACAAGAGCCTCCGTTGATTGCGGCGCTCCCTCCACTGGTTACCGTTACACCGCGTGATCGGAGCAAAAAAATTATCGTTATTGATCCTGGACACGGTGGGAAGGATAGTGGTGCAGCTGGAAATGGCTTTGTGGAAAAAGAGATAGTGCTCAATATTGCACAACAACTCGCCGATAAGCTCAGAGAGCAAGGGTATACAGTGCATATGACCCGCAATAGCGATATGTTTATTGAGCTCAAAGATCGGACAAAATTTGCCAATGTCAAAGAGGCCGATCTTTTTATCTCTGTTCATGCAAATTCGATCCCCAAAACGGCCGATCCAAACGGTGCACAGGGGATTGAGACCTATTTTCTTTCCCATACGAGAAGTGAGCGGTCGATGCGGGTAGCTGCGGTTGAAAACTCTGAAGAGATGGAAGAGATGGGGCAGTATGGAAAACTCAGCTTTTTGAGTTTCTTGAATAAAGAAAAAATTATTGCCTCCAATAAGCTCGCTATCGATTTGCAAAAAGGGATGATAGGAAGTCTCCGTAAACAATTTAGCGGTGTTCATGATAATGGTGTTCGCGAGGCACCTTTTTGGGTTTTAGTGGGGGCTCAAATGCCGGCTGTACTTGTTGAAGTAGGGTATATCAGTCATCCAGAAGAGGCTCAAAAGATTGCGGATAAAAAATATCAGCGTTTTATGGTTGATGGTTTGGTTGAGGGGATTGGGCGATATTTCGCTAACAACAGCTAAATTTTAAGTCTTTCAAAAAAGCTCTGAAGGTGCCAAAAATAGGAGTTTTGTGGCGGACAGAGAGGGATTCGAACCCTCGGTACCGTTGCCAGTACGTCTCCTTAGCAGGGAGGTGGTTTCAGCCAACTCACCCATCTGTCCATTGTTAAGAGGGCGTAATTATACGTTTGTGTAGATAATAAGCACCTTAAATAGGTGCGTGTTGTGATTAAATTGCAACAGTGTTATGCGGAGTGGTGACGATTTGATCCAAAAGAGATTGCAATTGGTGAGCAAGTGCTTCATTGGTCGCTTTGGCTTCAGCGATTTTTTCTTTGAGTTTAACAATCAGCTCGATTTTATACAACGATAAAATCGACCTTCTCATTATGAGCTACATCGATTGTTGCAACCCTCTCCTGATCCCCTGCGTCTTCACCAAACGGTCTGATGCCAGGGGTAAGGGTGAGAAAGGTATTGGAGGTGATATTTTTGATCGATGCGCTCTCATAAGCGCTGCATACAACCCCATCAAGTCCAGCTTCATGCGCATCACAGGCAAACTGATCGGCTTTAGCGGCGATACCTTCGCCATAGAGGTGAGAAAATTCACTTTCATCAAATGAGGTGAGGGCAGTAACCGCCAAAACGATCGGGCGGTTCTTGTATGGTTCGAGCCGTTTCATCACTTCACGCATCGCTTTGCGTCCGGCAGATGCGTGGACGTTGAACATGTCTACGCCAAGGGAGATGATTGATTCGGCAGCGTCAGCCATTGTGTTAGGAATATCGTAGAGTTTGAGATCGAGAAATATTTTGAATTCTGGATTGATTGCTTTAATCGCATCGATAAAGGGTTTTCCGTCCCGAATATATGAGCGAAGACCCACTTTGAGCCAAATGGGGTAGTGTTTTATTTTTTCGACGAGAGCAAGATTCTCTTCTTGACTTGGAAGATCGAGAGCAACACATAATTGCATACAAAACCTTTGAGAAATGGATACCACAAGTATAGCTTAAAAAGTACTCTTATTATCAATACATTAATAATTCATTGATAAAAACAATCTACAATACTTCGATATCAACCTAAAAGGAAGACGATGAAAATGAACTTTATAACAACAGTTTTAACTGGATTATTGATCGGAAGTGCCGTAGCTTCAGCGGCAATGTATAAAGTTGACGTCTCACACTCCACGGTAGGATTCAAAGTTAAACATATGATGATCAGTACCGTTACTGGAAAATTTGGTAACTTTAGCGGTAGTTATGAGTTGGATAAAGGTGTTTTCAAATCTCTCAAAGGGGAGATTAAAGCAACTTCTATCGATACGGGTATTGCCAAACGGGATGATCACCTTCGTGCTCCTGATTTTTTTGATGTGGCAAAATACAGTGACATCACTTTTGTCATGACAAGTGCAAGTAAAGATAAAATGACGGGGAACCTAACAATTCGAGGCATTACCAAAAAAGTGACGCTCGATATTGATATGGGGGGGACAGTCGAAGATCCGTGGGGTAATCAGCGTTCTGGATTTGTCTTAACGGGACAGATTAACCGCAAAGATTTCGGATTGAACTGGAATAAAGCGATCGAAGCTGGCGGTGTTGTTGTCGGAGATGAGGTGAAACTTATCGTCGAGATCGAAGGTATCGCAGAGTAAACAGTGTTTACAAAATTTTAATAAAACCGTTCCGTTTGGGGCGGAACCCATGTAAATCATCGATGGAGATTCCTCGCTGTTTTCCCCACACTATGATACTGTGACATTTATACAGTTTTGCGTAATCACATAAAAAATCGATCATTTCACGGCTCAGATGTTCACACCCCTCATAGGTGATGAAATCATCTATGATCAAATGTCGCCCCAATTCCAAATTTTCTCGGATACTCACCCCTGCATACACTTGTAAATCGCTTTGTTGATACGCACCAATGGGGTGGTACTCTTTTTGGTAATGCTCGGTGATGAACATATCAAAAGCATCCGAAGTGAGTTCCGGGTGAAGTGTTGTAAGGAGGGCAAATGCTTCAACCAGCTCCGATGCGGCAAGTTCACGAAATTGCAACTATTTTCCTAAAGCGTCGAGCTGAGCATCGATTTTCGCAATTTTATCCTGCGCATCGGCAAGCCCTTCACGGTTTTGAGTGATAACTGCTTCGGGAGCATTGGCGACGAAACGCTCATTTGAGAGCATCCCAGAGAGTTTATCGACCTCTTTTTGGAGTTTTTCACGCTGTTTATTTAAACGGTCAATGATCGGGGAGAGGTCAATGGCATCAGTTGGGAGATACACTTCGACGTACTCACCGATATCGCTTATGGCATTGTCGATTTTGGTGTCGGTGAAGCGTACCTCCTCGACTTTGCCCAAGCGGAGGATGAACGGTGTCATCACGGTGTGTTCGCCGTTGCATTTGATGTAGGCAAGATCGATTTTTTGATTCCCCAAATCAATCAACGTTTTGGCACGGCGGATGGTGACGATGGCATCCATGATGGAGGCGAATTCGGCTTCGATTATCTCATCAACATCGGCGCTTTCCGGATATGGCATAACCATAATCGAGCTGCTTTGCTCCAATGTAGTTCCAGAGAGTTCATGATAGAGATATTCGGTGATAAAGGGCATAAACGGGTGAAGGAGTTTCATCGACTCTTTGTAGATGCTACCAAGTTCCACGATGCTCTCTTTAGAAGCTTTGGAGAGTTCGATTCCCCAGTCGCAGAATTCATTCCACAAGAAACGATAGAGTGCTGTCGCCGCATCGTTAAAACGATATTCATCGATAAATGCTCTTGTTTCTGCGGTTGCACGACGAAAACGGGAGAGCATATAGCGACCTAGCGGGGTGGTGATCTCTTGTTCTGCCAAGTCTTTAAATGTTGGAGCGTTCATTTGGAGGAATCTAGAAGCATTAAACAGTTTGTTGGTAAAGTTGCGACTTTGTTCCAATCGATCGGTGCTAAGACGGATATCACGCCCTTGAACCGCTAGAGCAGCGAGAGTAAAGCGGAGTGCATCGGCACTGTATTTTTCGACCATATCGAGTGGATCGATAACATTACCTTTGGATTTGGACATTTTTTGTCCATGTTCATCACGCACTAAGGCATGAAGATAAATATGGTTAAATGGCAACTCTCCGGTGAACGTTTCCCCCATCATCATCATCCGAGCTACCCAAAAAAAGAGGATATCAAATCCAGTAATCATCAGGGTATTAGGATAAAACCTCGCCATATCCTCGCTTTGGAAGAGTTGATCGCTGCTTGCGTCGCCATTCCCCCAACCCAAAGTCGAAAAAGGCCAAAGCGCCGAGCTGAACCAAGTGTCGAGGACATCTGGGTCTTGGGTGAACAAGGTGCTTGAGCAATGAGGGCATGAGGTGGGTTCATCCTCCAAGCTTGCCCATTCATGTTTGCATGAGTCGCAGTAAAAGACAGGGATACGATGTCCCCACCATAGCTGGCGAGAGATACACCAGTCGCGCAGGTCATTCATCCATGCGTTATAGCTGTTGATCCAGTGAGCGGGAAAGAACTGCGCCAGCCCTTCGTTTATTTTGTCGATGGAGCCTTTGGCGACCTCTTTGCGGACAAACCATTGTTTGGAGATGTAGGGTTCAACAATGTTGTGACAGCGGTAGCAATGTCCCACTTGATGGGTGTGTTCTTCGATTTTTTCGATGAATCCCTCTTCTTCGAGGCGTTTAACGACGTGTGCACGTGCCTCGAGGCGCTCAAGCCCTGCAAATTCCCCTGCATGGTGGTTGAGAATCCCTTTTTCATCAAAAACGGTGATGAATTCTAGATCGTGCCGTTTGCCCACTTCGTAGTCGTTCGTATCGTGCGCTGGAGTTACTTTGACCGCGCCAGTTCCGAATTCACGGTCGACATGGCTGTCGGCAATGATTTTGATTTCACGGTTGATAAGAGGGAGGGTAATGGTTTTGCCGATAAGCCCGAGATAGCGCTCATCATCTGGATGCACCATGATTGCGGTATCCCCAAAATAGGTCTCGGGACGGGTTGTTGCTACGACGATATGTCCGCTGCCGTCACTAAAGGGGTAGCGAATGTGGTAAAAATGCCCTTGATGCTCTTCGTGTTCCACTTCGATATCGCTGAGCGCTCCATCATGGGTACACCAGTTGACCATATAGTTACCGCGAATAATGAGGTTTTGGTTGTAAAGATGGACAAATGCCTCTTTGACCGATCGCTTTAGACCCTCATCCATCGTAAAACGCTCGCGGCTCCATGCTGGAGAGACTCCAAGTTTGCGCATTTGCCCTACAATCGTTCCGCCACTGTGAGCTTTCCATTTCCATACACGCTCCAAAAACGCTTCGCGTCCCAGCTCCTCTTTGGTTTTCCCTTCTGCTAGAAGCTGTTTTTCAACGACGTTTTGGGTCGCAATTCCAGCGTGGTCGGTTCCCGGTTGCCAGAGGGTGGCATAACCGTCCATCCGTTTGTAACGGGTGATAATGTCGATCAGGGTATGGTTGAGAGCATGACCGATATGCAGTGATCCTGTGACGTTTGGAGGGGGGAGCATGATGGCAAAATGTTTACCCTCTTTTTGGATAGAAAGGTTTCCATCAATCTCAAAATAGCCTCGTTGCTCCCAAATAGGATAAAAAGTGGATTCGATGTTTTTTGGATCGTAGTGAGTAGCGGACATGGTGAACCTTGCAACAAAAATATTCGCGAATTATACCAAAAACAGGGAATGAATTTTGCTTTGATAGTCTAACTTAATAAAAAGGGTGACAATGCAGTACGAAGTGAAATCGGATATTTTAGGATTTGAGAATCTACGTTGTGTCGAATTACACGAGATCGATGAGTTGTTTTTGACATTGGAGAGTTGTGACGGAACGATCCGTTTTACCCTTGTAAACCCTTATGCGTTACGGGAATATTCATTTGATCTCCCCGCAGCCGTTCGTGCATTGTTGGAGATTAATGAAACTTCAAACCTCCTTGTATATAATATCGTCGTTATTCAAGACCCGCTCGATGAATCATGTGTAAACTTTTTGGCCCCGCTTATTTTTAATCAAGACAATGCGACTATGGCGCAAGCGGTATTGGATGTGAAAAATCATCCTAATCTTGGTTTAGCCGAACCCATTAAAAACTTTAGAGCATAAACGCCTCTTTGTAAAAAGGGGCTTCAAGGAGCCTCTTGCCCCTCTCTCGCCTCAACGATCAGCAATATACTGCCGCAACCGCACCGTATGGTTATAATCTCATTATTGCATCCGCTGGTACGGGTAAAACTTCGACAATCGTAGGGCGTATTGCCTATCTCATTTCCCAAAATGTTAAGCCTGAAGAGATATTACTTCTCACATTTACCAACAAAGCGGCGCAGGAGATGGTGGAGAGGGTCGCGGCGTTTTTTGGTCGAGAGGTGGCCTCTAAAATCGATGCAGGGACTTTTCATGCCGTGAGTTATCGATGGCTTAAGCGAAAAGAGGGGAAAGTTGTTCTCAAACAGCAGCGCGAGCTTAAAACTCTTTTTCGCAGTGTGTATGAAAAGCGGACGTTTAGCCATTTGGATAATTCAACTCCAGCGTACGGGGCAAACTACCTTTATGATATCTATTCATTTTACCAAAACACCGAATTGGAAAAAGATTTTGAAGCGTGGATTTTGGAACGTCAGGATGAACATGCAGTCTATGCCCCCATTTATGCCGATATCATTGACGAATTTGAAGCGCTGAAAAAAGAGTACGGTTTTGTCAATTTTAATGATTTGTTACTCCATATGCGAGATTTGGCCAAAGAGAGCGATTTGGGATACAAAGAGGTGCTAATTGATGAGTATCAAGATACCAATGCGTTGCAGGGGACGTTAATTAATGCGATGCGTCCGCAGTCACTTTTTTGTGTCGGAGATTATGATCAAAGTATTTATGCATTTAACGGTGCCGATATCTCGATCATAGGTTCATTCACAACCAATTTCCCAAATGCCAAGGTCCATACCCTCAATAAAAACTATCGCTCCACGGTGCCGATTCTCTCACTTGCCAATACCGTTATTTCATATAATGAACGGATCTATCCCAAAGCACTCGAAGTAACTCGGATGGGGGAAGCCCATAACCCCACATTGCTTGTCTATGATGAGTTGTTTGATCAGTATCACGGTATCGCCCAAAAAATCGGTGACTCCTCTACTAATCGTGAAGAGATAGCAGTTATTTTTCGAAATAACGCTTCTGCAGATGGGATCGAAGCGTCGCTAAGAGAGCTAGGTATCCCATGCCGTCGTCGCGGTGGAACGAGCTTTTTTGATTCCAAAGAGGTCAAGGCATTGCTTGATATCTACACCCTTTTGGTGAACGAATCGGATATGATGGCGTTTATCCATCTCTTTGACTATGCTAAAGGGGTGGGAAGCGCGGTTGCCAAAGAGCTTTTTGTTGCGTTGCAAAAGTTAGGGAACGGCTCCTTTTTGCGAGGACTTTATACCCCCGATGTTTCAATCTCCAATCCGTTTGAAAAGCGAAAAACCAATCATCAACTGGGTTTATTTGATGATTTTGCAGAGCTTGGGAGTATGGGGCGTTTCGCCAAGCTGGGATTTGATCCTATTTTTATGGGAAATCCAGTTTTGAAGCATGCAAAACTTTCCAAAGATTCGGCTATGTTTTTGCATGACTTTTTCATACTGTTTCGTCAATTATGCGATGTATATGAACCCAAAATCGCCGTTCAGAAGATTGCTGTTTCAAAACTCTATGGACATGTTATCGAACATCTCTCTCATCGCCGTGCAATGAATGAAAACGGTGCGATCGATGAGAGGGCAAAAGCGGAGGCACAGGAGCGTATTCGTCGTAAATGTACACTGCTGTTTGAACTCTCTCGACCCTATAAGGAGCATGAGCGGTTTTTGAATGCTATGATTTTGGGTTCTCAAGATTTAACACAGGGGGAGGGGGTACATTTACTCAGCATCCACGCCTCCAAAGGGTTGGAGTACCAAGAGGTCTATGTTATTGATTTGATGGATGGACGGTTTCCAAATCGAAAATTGATGTCTCGAAGCGGTAGTATTGAAGAAGAGAGACGATTATTTTATGTTGCGGTGACGAGAGCAAAAGATCGATTATTTCTCAGCTATGCCAAATATGACAAAATCAAAAAGAGCAATTTCGTCCCTTCTCAGTTTCTGTTTGAAGCGGGACTCATCCCAAAAGATGAGATTTACACCTCTTTGGTTTCCAAAGGGGAAGCCCAAGAGGATTAATGGCGCCCTTGAACGGCGTTCCCCATTTCCCACATCGGCAAGAAAATCCCTAGTGCAAGTAGAACAATCATTGCTGCGATCAACAAAAGCATAATCGGTTCAATCGCTTCGGATAGACCATCGATAATGGCATCAAATTTCATTTTATAGTATTCCATAACTTTTTGCATCATTGCATCCAGTTGCCCGCTCGATTCCCCCGCAGAGATCATTTGAATAATCATGTTTTCAAAAAGTCCCGTTTCAGCTAAACCATTATGGAGAGTTCCCCCTTTTTCAACTGTTTGTCGAACGGTGAGAAGTTTTTCTTGAAGAGGTAAAGTATCAATCATTGCGATCGATGTCTCTAGTGCTTCGGCAATTGGGATACCTGCGCGGACAAGTTCCGAAAAAACAAGTGTGAAACGGCTGAGGGTTGCGTACATGATAATGTTTTTGATGAGGTAGGTTTTGAGCAAAAATTGGTGCCATCGAAAACGAAATTCTCGGTTGTGATTTAGGGTGTAACGAAATGCAAAAATAAAGATAAAAATAGCGGCTAGTACATATAGGCCATACGTATTAGATAGATATTCCAAAAAGAGGAGAATTTTTGTCGGCATAGGTAACTCTACACCCAGCTGTTCAAATATAGTTTTGAATTGGGGGACAACATAAGAGATCAAAATTGTAAATGCAATGGCCATCGCAATCATAACGTTACGAGGATATGCCATCGCTTTTTTAAATTTAATAATGTTTCGACGAATCTCTTCGAGCATATCGGCCAATTTGTGGAGTGCTTCAGCCATATTACCTGTTTTTTCTCCGAGCTCAATCATGGCCAATGAGAGATGGCCAAGCTCATAGGAAAATTTTCCGGCTGAGTGTGAGAGGCTATGTCCGGCATTGATATCTTCAGCCATTGTCCCTAACACAGTTTGTAAAACTTTATCGGTTGTTGTGTCAGCGATCTCTTTGAGTGAGTCGTGGATCGAGATAGCGGCATTCGTCATAACGGCTAGCTGTCGGATGGCGGCGATAAGAGCATCTTGTTTTAGTTTTCGCTTTTTTACATTAATAAAGAAACTCTCCTTGATCTGTCGAAGCTGATCTTCAAGGGGAACTGGGGC
>JACXUF010000131.1 GCA_014764105.1 Sulfuricurvum sp.
CTTGATTTCATCAAGTGGGCAAGGGCAGTTATTAACCAAAAATACTCTATTCTTTCTCTATGCAATACTCTTTTTAGCCTCATACCTACTTATCATATTTGCCCTTTGGTATTCATTGGTGCGGCATTTACAACCCTTCACTAAATCGTTTTGCCTTGGGGTGAACAAAACAAAGCTTTTCCCATCCTCTATGAGGTTTAATCAACGTAACACGATGGGCAGATACGGAGCGTGAAAGGGCAACATAAAACTGTGAGGGGGCGAAGATCTCATTCGTCTCTATAACGTAATCTGCGAGACTCATCCCCTGCGATTTGTGTATCGTGATCGCAAACGCAAGGGTGAGAGGGAATTGGCTAAGGGTGATGAGTTTCTCTTCGTGCGCCGTACCCCCTTTCTCCACCCAGCGAGTTTTAATAGTATCGACACGCTCCACTTTCACACTGACCCCATCTCCCTTTTTCACCCAAATAACATCATCATCAATCGAAGTGATCTCCCCCCGTTCGCCATTATAATAGTTCCACGCATTGCGGGTAAAGAGGATCGGAGCGCCCACTTTGAGTACCACAATAGGCTCAATCCGGCTCTCGATCATAAACCGCTCCACATCGCTATTCTGCATCTTTTTATCATGGATCGTGACATAAGTTTCCACCTCGATAGTCTTGCCGTTTAAGTGTTCTAACTGGGAGCGGTTATGATTTTGAGCGCTGATGTTTTTCCCAAACAGCAGTGTCATCATCGACATATCTTCACTCAACGGTTTGACCAATGTTTCAAGTGCTTCATATGCCTCCTCATCGAGACGGGCATGACGCACTTTCTCCAACAGAGATAAAAACTCTGCCTCGTGAGTGCGGTAGGACCCATCCAAATGGAGCGTCACCAATCCGAGTTGCTCCCATGAGGGAGATTCAAAGGCAAAATAGATCGGCTCATTCCCCCGTGTCACTGGAGGAAGCTGTAAAAAATCCCCCACCACAATAACCCGACCGCTAAATTCAGCTTGGAGTAGACGAAGACGGATCATATCGAGCAGCGGAGCACCCACCATCGAAATCTCATCGATTACAATGAGTTGCATGGATCGGATTAATGTAATGATTTTTTTGGAGGGGTCGAGTTTGCCACTGCGCTCCAGCTCTTCTTGAGAATTGGCAATCCCAAAATCAAAAAAACTGTGGAGTGTCTGCCCTCCAATCAGTGTTGCCGCCATCCCCGTCGAGGCTAGACGGGCAACCGATTTCCCCTTTTGCACAGCATCATCTATGAGCGCACGGGTCAATGTCGTTTTCCCAGATCCTGCACCACCGGTGATAAAGAGGTTTGAGGTCTCTAAAATACCAAGAGCTTTTTCAACCATTTCCATCCTTTAGCTCGATCACCCTTCCAAACGGAACTTCACTCTTCAGCGGTGCAATCCACAATACCTCATATGGCGGCTCGTAAGGGGGGAATTTCCCATCCAAATCGGTAAAATAGAGCAAGAGTTTCGGAGGCTGTACCCATGTTTTAATCAGTCCAAATACAGGACTAAAGTCTGTCCCTGCTCCACCGCTAAGAGTATAAGCAATAGCCTCTCCACGCTCAAAGCGCTCATGGGAGCGGATACGATCATCACAGACAATAAGATCGATCGTATGAGAGCCAAACAGCTCCGTGATCGATTCCACTTCGGCGATAAACTGCTCAAGCAATACCTCATTGACCGATCCTGAACTGTCAATCGCGATGGAGAGTTCCAAATGGCGTGAATGGACCCCTGGCAGATAAACACCGTCATAGAGGAGTTTTTTGCTCGGTGGGATGAGGGTGTAATCACTGACGTAATATCCGCAGATCGCCACATGGAGTTCACTCCGCCAGTCGATCAGAGATTTTTTGTGCGGTTGGATCAAGCGATGGATCGCTTCGCTAAGGGGATCAGATTTCTCCATCGCTTCCTCGGAGCGTTTCTCTCGCTGGGCACGGGAGAGCTTTTCATCAAGCCCCTCATCGTATCGTCCTTCGTCACTGTCGCGGTCATTTTGTTCCTGATCCAAAAACTCCTGAGAAAGTTCATGATAGATCTCTTCAGCACTGAGATTGCCAAACCGTTTATCGTAGGTAATCGTAGGAGGAGGGGTAAAACCGTTTTCAATCAGTAGTGCATTGATGGCGTAATCGCACGCCATGTTCCAAAGCCACGGACTCCGATTTCCCCGTCTTTGAGTATGGCTCAACGCCTCATGCAGTGCAGAGTTACACAGAGCAAAGATCTGCTCACCCTCACTGAGAGACTCCATAAAACTTTCACGATATTCGAATTTCCCCCCTTTGGTGGCGAAACTCTCGATGTTATCATTTACGATACTCTCCATACCACTTACGATTGTGCCGAAAAACGGATAATCAAGGAGGAGACGGGCTTTAAGGGGAGAAAAATCGATCATAACAGATAGGCGTACGCCTCAACCCATTCCCCAAACGCATCAAGGTGCTCCATAGCCACCCCTTGAGTCTGAAGATCTTGGACAATGAGGACGGCAAACTCATTTTTGAGCTTCAGGCTATAGCGCAATACATGAGAAAGCGCCTCTTCACTAGGAGTCTGCAATAATCTCGATACGAGGACATTTGAGAGGGCATAAAGGGTAGAGAGTTCGCTTGGAGCCTCACACTCCTCACCGCGTAAAATTGCATCCACATCGGGGAGATGATCCATGATCTTGCAATACCCCAAAAAATCGATGGCCGCATCTTCCCCCACCGCACCAGCGACCGCTTCAAAAAGGAGATTTTGAGGCAAAGGACTTTGGAGGATTTTATGGACCGCCTCCCAACTGCGAGGGGTTGCAAAACTGCGGAGATTTTTCAGGGGATCAAATCCAAACAGTGCGCTGTTGTTAAATCCAATATAGGCGATCAGACGTGGGTCAATGCGCGATTTTACCGCCCAATACAACACCCCCTTGACGCTTGTTTGGAACATAAGGAATGTCATCACCGAAAAACCACATGACCGAGTTCATCGCAGATTTACGGGAAGAACCCGTCCCAACCACGTCACCAACATAAGCAACCGGGTGACCTTTTGCTTTTAATGATTCAATCGTGCCGTCAACATCGTCCATTCTCGCCGCCAGCATTTCTTTGGCATGTAACGGAATATCAGGACGTGACCATGCCGCAGTGGCAGGAGAAAGATCATCGGTATTGGTTTCCCCTTCCACTTTGAATACTGTGACGGTGATGCTTTCAGGCATTTTAGGTTTAGAAGTAAACCACTCGGCATCTGCCCAAGCTTTAACCACCTGCATGGCGTAATCGTTGGTTTTGGATTTCTCAACCACATCGTGATACGCATCATAAACCAACAAGGTTTTAGAAAGTGCAGCCACAGCCGCTTCGGCAACAGCCTTATCATTTGAATCCAACAACTCGATCAAAGGC
>JACXUF010000132.1 GCA_014764105.1 Sulfuricurvum sp.
CTCCCTTACCCAAACCAAAGCGTTTTATGAGGGGAGATTGTACATCCAAAACCTCTCATCGATGATCGCCCCCCTCCTCCTCGCACCTCGCCCCGAGGAGACGGTACTCGACCTCGCAGCCGCACCAGGAGGCAAAACGCTGATTTTGGCGGGACTAATGCAAAATACCGGATGGCTCTCCGCCGTCGAACCCTCACGGGAGCGTTTTTTTCGCCTCTGCGACAATCTCAAATCCCAAGGGGTCACCAACGCCCACATCTACATGACCGACGGGCGCAGTGTCGGAAAAAAGTGTCCCCAGATGTTTGATCGGATCCTCCTCGATGCCCCGTGTTCTTCCGAAGCACGCTTCAAAACCCATGAACCCAAATCGATGAGCTACTGGAGCGTTCACAAGGTCAAAGAGACCTCCAAACTCCAGCGCCGATTATTGCTCTCGGCATTCGATGCCCTCAAACCAGGGGGCAAATTGCTCTACAGCACCTGCTCATTCTCCCCCGAAGAGAACGAAAGCCCCCTTCAGCACCTCTTAGAGCGCCATGGAGCCCATTTAAAGACCATCCCCCTCATATTACCCTTCGATAACATCCAAAAGCCTCTAACGAGCTGGGGCAAAGAGGTGTATGATGAGCGGATCCAAAACGCTGTACGGATTTTACCTACCGATACAATTGATGGTTTTTTTATCTGTTTGTTGGAAAAGATTTAAAACTTTTAGTATTACTAAAGTACTTAAAAATGGTATAATTTCAGTATTATCCCCCAAAAGGAGCAACGATGCATACTCTCACCCTAAAAACAGATGACACCTTTTATGAAATGCTCAATGATATGGTCAAAAAGCTCGGTATTACCAAAAGTGAACTTATTCGTCGATCAATAACTCATTATCGAGAAAGCCTCGTAGAAGATCAACTCAAAGAACAGATAAAGAACGCCTCTTTAAAAGTTCGTGATCACTCCATGAAAATCAATCGCGAATTCGACGCTACACTAAAAGACAATCTTGTATGAAACGTGGAGAGATCGTTTTGGCCAATCTAAACCCTAAAAAGGGATTAGAAATGGGCAAAGTTCGCCCCGTTGTCATTGTCCAAAGCAATCTACTAAACGCTGTCTCTCACCCATCATCGGTCATCATCCCCCTCTCGACACAACTTATCGATGACGCTTATCCGTTGCGTTATCGAATCACTGCGCGATCTTTACTTCAGCACGATTCAGATGCCATTATCGATCAGATTCGCGCCGTTGATAACACCCGTATCACCTCCAATATCTTAGCGACTCTTAGTAGTGAAGAGATAGCGCAGATCGATGCAATGATCAAATTGGTGTTGGGATTAAAATGACATCTATTCTCTTCGTCTGTCTAGGAAATATCTGCCGCTCACCCATCGCCGAGGGGGTGGCACGAAAGCTAATTACAGAACACAACCTCTCCATCACCGTCGATTCAGCAGGGACAGGGGGCTGGCACGTGGGGGAGGCACCCTGCAAACACTCCGTTACGGTAGCACAAAACCACGGTATCGACATCTCCCGCCTGCGCGCCCGTCAGGTGAAAAAAACCGATTTTAATGCCTTTGATCTGATTGTGGCACTCGATCAGAGCAACTATCGTGATCTTAAAGCATTAGGGTGTCAAAATCTAGTCAAATTAGGCGATTTCGGACATAATGGGGCAGATGTCCCTGATCCCTACTTTTTCGAGGGGTTTGAGGGATTTGAACACATCTACACGATGATTGAATCGTGTGTGAAAGAACTGCTTAGCCGCCAAAAGGGAGCTCTTCGTATCCGATAGAGGCTCCGAGGATGTAGAGTGGCGCTTCATCACACCGCCCGCTGTAACTGCCAATTGCTAACGCGGCGCCGTTAGATGTTAGTTCCACCGTGATCCCTTCAGACATATCCAAAGAACGTAGAACATTGTCGCTCACAAGTTTGGCATCTTGGACACCATCGATACGAAACGCCACATCGATCCAATCATAGCCGCGCGCAACATCCTGAACGCTGAAGCGGATTTCTATGGAGGTGGGAGAGAGTGGGTTGAGAGAGCGTATCTCTCCTCCTGAAGCGCTATCGATACGCTCCAGCAGGCCTTTAAGCGTGGAAGAGCTCAGAGGCTTTATTGGCACCCTTCACACTCCATCGAGCGATCCGCCGTATCTTGTTTTGCTTCCGGAGATTGGGAGCGGAGATAGTAGGTCGATTTGAGCCCCAGTTTCCATGCGAGCATGTAAATATCGCTGAGGTATTTTCCGCTTGCTTTATCGAGGGTGATAAAGATATTGAGACTTTGCCCTTGATCGATCCATTTTTGGCGAATGGCTGCCGCTTTGACGAGAATCGTTTGATCGAGATCATACGCAGGGGTGTAGTATCCCCACGTATCTGGGCCGAGTTTCGGTGCAACAACGGGGATAAGCCCCGAGAGGTTCTCTTCGAACCATTTGCGTTTATAGATCGGCTCGATCGTCTGCGTCGTCCCTGTGAGGATCGAGATCGATGATGTCGGTGCAATCGCCATCAAATACCCATTACGCATCCCTTGGCGTTTGATCGTTTCACGTAGTTCGTCCCATTCATAGTTCGGAGCGAACAATCCGCCACGATCGATCAGGTTGAGCACTTCGGGAGTGGCGTGGTCCATCGGGAGGATTCCGCGGCTCCATTTAGACCCTTCATACTCGGCGTATGACCCTTTTTCAACCGCCAAATCTGATGAAGCTTTGATTGCATTGTAGCTCACCGCCTCCATCACTTCGTCCACTTTGTCAAAATGCTCTTGGCTTCCCCAAACAATCTTGTTTTCGGCTAGCATCTGCGCTTCACCCATAACACCCAAACCGATCGCACGACTACGCATATTCGTACGTTTTACTTTTTCCAACGGATAGAAGTTAAGATCGATGACATTGTCAAGGGCGCGGATAGCGACAGGGACGATACGGTCGATATCCTCTTTGGTGTGGACGCGAGAGAGGTTGACCGATGCGAGGTTGCATACCGCCGTCGCACCATCAACCTTCTCTTTTTCGACGATGTAAATCTGGCGACCGTTGAGTGAATCGAGTGCCGTGATTTTGTTCGCCGGCTTCTCGATTCCGCTGTCAACTTTGACTATTTCGTCCTCTTCAAACGTAACAAACGAACCGTCTTCGTATTTGATTTTGATCAAATAGTGGTTCGGCTGTGTATTTTGGAATATTTCGGTACACAAATTCGAACTTCGGATAATCCCATAATGATCGTTTGGATTGGCACGGTTGGCGTTGTCCTTAAAACACAAGAACGGGCTTCCCGTCTCAAAATAACTGGTAAGGATCTTTTTCCAAAGTTCTTTGGCTTTGATGTGCTCTTTGACCACATTCGGATCGCGTTCGAGTTCGAGATAGCGTGCTTCGAATTCG
>JACXUF010000016.1 GCA_014764105.1 Sulfuricurvum sp.
TCCCACTCAGTTCCGCTTCAAATATCTCACCTGGAAATCGTTTGAGCACCTCATCATAGATCGGTTGTGTTCGACAATAGGCAATAAAGGGTGAATCATTCAGTGTATTCCGCGCTTTTTGACTAATCAACGCAACAAATAGATCGATATCATCGATCGCCGTCGCTTTACCCTCTCGAACGAGTTGACGTGTTGCCGCACTCTCTCGGAGACGGTGGGGGAGAACATAGATCGATTTACCCATCGCTAACGCAAACTCTACACTGTGCATCGTTCCGCTGCCGATATCTGCCTCACCGACGACAAGAGCCTCTCCCAATGCTACTACAATCTCATTGCGAGCAATAAAACTCCATTCACGCGTTGTAAAATCGGGTTCAAATTGACTCAGTGTCAGCCCTTTTTTCTCAATCGCTTCGATCAACCCACTATTGGATGAGGGATAGCGTACATTAATCCCGCTGGGCAATACCGCTATCGTATTATGCGCCCCAGCCCCCTCATGCGCTATCGCATCAACTCCGATCGCCGCTCCACTAACGATGCACATCCCCGAAAGGGAGAGTTTCTTGGATAGTTCATAAATCATAGCACGAGTATAGGGGTTAGGACGGCGACTGCCGACAATCGAGATCTTGGGATGAAAAAGAAGCTCTTGATTGCCACGATAGTAAAGTAATTCTGGAGAGTTTTTCATTGACTCCAACTCAGGAATCAAAAAATCGATCGTGGTGTACATATTATCACTTTATAGCAGTAAAATTTACCATGATCGTAACTAAAAATTGTAAAAATTCGGCCCATTATGACAAAATGTCAAATTTGTTCAATCCCCACCAACTGCACTTCCCCCAAAAGAGCTTTAGACTCTCGCAATGCTTTGATCGTATCGGGGCGAGGGTGACCGATAGCAATAGCGCTTCCATGGCGTTTGGCAATCGCTACCGCCTCTTGGATCTGCTTTTTGACATTTCCAACTCCATCTTTATGATCCAAAAAGACATCTCGACCAATATAGCGAACACCTAATTTTCGGGCAACATCTGGTGCTTTCGTTTTTGCGGTGGTACGACTATCGACGAAAATTAGCCCCTCTTTTTTCATAACCTTGATCAATCTCTCCATTGCATCGGCATCGGCGGTAAATTTCGATCCAGTATGATTGTTCATATAACGAACATTCGGATAGAGTTGTTTGAGTGTCGAAATCCGTTTAGCGATAGTCTCTTCGCTATCCGTAACACGCAATGTCATAGCCTCTTCATTATTGAAATTGACCGCTTCAAGCGGCAAATGAACCATACTGTGCTTATATCCCCGTGCAAGTTTCGCCGATTCTGGATGGATGGAATTCGGCGGCAAAAATGACATTACGAGTGGTATACCGATCGATTGAAGAGATTCGACATCGTGAGCATAGGAGACGTCATCAATGATAATCACCAGCTTAGATCCTTTTGCATCTGAGACAATCGCCCTTTTTGGTGGTGGCGGATGGGGGGATTTCTCATTTTTGGGAGTATTTTCATGATGTGGCTTTACCGCCTCTTGCATCCCATTTTTCTCCGCATACTCTTTGTGAAGCATCTCTTCGAGCTCTTTTTTCAACCGTTTAATTTCACGCTCTTGTGCTGCATCTTTGGATTTAGCAACAGGGACATAACTCTGATCAATGGTAGCGATCTGCTTGATCTTCTCTGTTTGCGCTTTCTCTTTTGCTAATTCCTCTTTCGCATGAGAGAAACCGAGTACATAACCGATCAAAAGGGCGATACAAAAAAGGAGTAGTACAACAATAATCCAACCGATTTTTTGGACCGAAAAGATATGATTAGGTCGAGGTCTTTTGTTCATCAATGAAATATAAACCTCTTGTGATGAAGTATTCAGAGCAGAACGCTCTGAGGATGAGAATTAGTTTTTGCTTTGGTCGACGATTTTATTCGCTTTAATCCATGGCATCATAGCACGCAAACGCTCACCAGTAATTTCAATAGGATGTGCAGCAAGGTTTTTACGCTCTGCATTCATACGTGGATAGCCCGCTTGCCCTTCAAGGATAAAATCTTTCGCAAATTGACCATTTTGGATCTCTTTGAGAACCTGCCGCATCGCTTTTTTAGACTCTTCATTAATAACACGTGGACCAGAAACCATATCACCATACTCAGCCGTGTTAGAGATCGAATAACGCATATCTTTGATACCGCCTTCAAAGATCAAATCAACGATCAGTTTCATCTCATGCAAACACTCAAAATACGCCATCTCTTCTGGATATCCCGCTTCAACCAATGTTTCGAAACCTGCTTGAATCAATGCCGATACACCACCGCAAAGAACCGCTTGTTCTCCAAAAAGGTCAGTTTCGGTTTCATCTTTGAACGTTGTTTCAATAATACCGGTGCGTCCACCGCCAATTGCCGAAGCATAAGAGAGGGCAACCTCTTTTGTATTGCCACTTGGATCAGCATAAATGGCGATCAAATCGGGGATCCCCCCCCCTTTGACAAATTCTGAACGAACGGTATGCCCTGGAGCTTTCGGAGCAACCATCATAACGTTGATATCTTTAGCCGGGATAATGCGCCCATAGTGGATGCTAAAACCGTGACCGAATGCAATTGTAGCACCTGATTTAAGGTTTGGAGCAATCTCGTTTTTGTAGATTTCTGCTTGATTTTCATCGGGGAGGAGGATCATAACGATGTCTGCGTATGCGGACGCTTCGGCTACGGTCATTACTGTAAACCCTTTGGCTTCTGCTTTTGCCCATGAACTCCCCTCTTTGCGAAGACCAATAACGACTTCAACACCGCTATCACGGAGGTTTTCTGCATGTGCATGACCTTGTGATCCAAAACCGATCATTGCCACTTTTTTGCTTTTAATAATTTCGATATTACAATCTCTGTCGTAGTAAACGTTCAATGCCATCAAGGTATCCTTTTAGCGTAAGCCCATAAGCTTAAATTTTGGCGAATTATACCCCACTTTTGCATAAAAATAGTTTAGTACACCCTTACATATGGTTGCTAAATCGTTGCCTAAGGATGCACCAACGATCCCATGCTACAATTCACCCCAAAAAGTGGAGATATTTATGAAAAAATTCAATCTTTTTAAAGAGATTATTGTCGTACAACGCGTTGATTTTATGAATGCCATCAACTCCAATAAAAAATTTGCCATTACCCACGAGGGTAAAATTGAATTTGAACCTTTTAGTCCGACAATGATAGCCATTTTTGAAGGCACTATCCCTCCACGATCACCCCTATCTCCCAACCTTCAACGCCCTCTAACCGAAATACTGGGAAAAGACTACCGTATTGTAGAAGATGATGATCGAATTTTGATCAAAGCTTCCCCTGCATGGCAAAGCATCATCGGCTACAACCGAATACGCTCATTATATGACGATACCACTGCTGATGGGATCGACAAATTTGCCGACAAAGAGCTAGAGCAGATCGGATGGTACGCGACCGAATTCAACATCACCTACCGTGAGATCGTAGAACAATTTGAAAGTCAATGTGAGGGGACAGTTATTTGTATTGAACAAGAGGAGCCCTATCAATTCAGCGGATTGGGGTTTGTATCCGACATCGAGCAAGCACGTAAAGTAGCCTTTGATTTTTGCGTTTCAACTATCCAAGAGAAGTTAGTCAACGATCCCGATTACGCAACACTTTCTGGCGATGAAGAGGAGGCTAAAAATTACTTTCTGAGTTGATTGAAAAAGCGCTCTAAAATAATTTTTGCCGAGAGGGAGTCGACCCGCCCATCACGCTTGTAGCGTATTTCTCCTCGGATCAACGCTTCGGCTTCTTGGGAACTATGAGCTTCATCTTGATAGGCGATTTCACCACTAAACTCGACGAGATTCATAAAATGCTCCACCCGTCGACGCATCTCATCCTCGGTGGAGCTTCCCATTGGAATACCGATCACGACCGTTGTCACTCCGTATTCATTTAACACTTTTTTGAGATCGTTTGCGGCTTGATTTCGGTTTTTGCGTTCGATTGCAGGGAGCGGAGTGACAAGACCGTTTCCGTAACTCAGTGCTAATCCGATCCGTTTTAACCCCAAATCAATAGCGATATACGTAGCCATCACTTCCCTAAACAAAACTGTCCAAACATTTTGTCAAACATCTCATCGAGTTCATACGGACGGCTGATGGAGGCGATAGCACGAATCGCAACATTGATATGAAAGGAGAAAAACTCCAGCTCTCCGTCACGAAGCGGTTCGTACGCTTCATCAATAGCACGTAACGCATTTTCTGTAACACTGATCTGACGCTGTGATATGAGCATCATCTCCTCTCCGTCATTTTCATGGTCCATCATGGTGCTCAACAAATCGATCAACACCTGTGTATCTTGTTTGCAGCTCAGGGGGATCGGATTATAGTGCTCTATCACGGTTGAATCAAACGACGGAGGCAAATCCGATTTGTTCAAAAGAGAGATAAACGGTTTTTTATCACAATAACGCCCGATTAAATCGATAATAGCACGGTCTTCATCATCGATTGGACGTGAAGCGTCAAACAAAGCGATTACAACATCGGCATTTTCGATCGCGGCGATGGAGCGTTCAATCCCAATCCGCTCGATCTCATCGCTAGCGTTGCGTATCCCCGCTGTATCGACAAGGCGGATAAGATGGGTACCGATGCGCACCTGCTCTTCAATCGTATCACGTGTCGTCCCCGCAATGTCGCTGACAATAGCACGCTCGTAATCAAGAAGTGCATTGAGGAGGGAGCTTTTACCAACATTGGGTTTGCCGATAATGGCAACCCGAAATCCTTGCATAAATCCTCTCCGTCTTCGGCTTGATTCGAGGGTTTTTGAGAGGGTTGCCTTGATCTTCTCAAGCTTTAGCTCAATCTGCTCTACAATGTCCTGCGGCAAATCCTCTTCGGCGTAATCGATGACCACTTCGGAGTACGCCAAAATTTCGAGCAGAGAGTCACGAATCCCCTCAATATAACCCCGCAATTCTCCCTTCATCTGACGGGCTAGTATCCGCGCGGCATCATCGCTTTTGGCTTCAATTAATGCCGCCGTCGCTTCAGCCTGAGTAAGATCGAGCCGCCCGTTTAAAAACGCCCGTTTACTGAACTCTCCTGGCTCGGCAAGACGGACACCCATCGATAAAAGAGCGCGCAAAAGTGATTCACCCACCACATACCCGCCGTGACACTGAAACTCAACGATCTCTTCGCCAGTAAAACTGCGCGGTGCTTGAAAATAGATGACTATCGCTTCATCGATCAGCGTCCCATCCTGATGATACAATGAAGTTAGCGTTGCATAACGGGGCTGAAGCTGAGATTTTTGAGTGAGCTTAAGGGCTATTTCGTACGAGCGTTCTCCGCTTAGGCGGAGAATGGAGATGGAACCAACACCGTTTGCGGTGGCGATCGCTGCGATGGTATCGCTCATCAATATTCGTGGTAACTGTTGATGATGATATATTTGCCGCCGTCACGGGTCGAGCGGATAGCGACATAGCGATCCGGATAACGATCGCGAAGCTGTTTGAGAGCGATTTGAACCAATACCCCATCGAGCACTTTGGTTTGGGCGCGCCCCTCATGATCAATAATATCGCAGATGTTGATCAAATAGCGAGAGATCGACTCCTCTTGGTTTTTCAAAAATTCGGCAATCTCTAGCCGTAACTGCATACCATAGACTGCATTGATCCAGTTGAACAACATATACGAAAGGGCTTTGTAACGGTACCCCTCTTTGCCGATCATAAGTGCTGCATCGGGACCGGTAAACTCGATCAAAAGTGTATTCTCATCATAGACACTTACACCGATTTCATTGATATCGAAACAAATATCTTGAAAAAGGGTATTGATTTGTTCTTTTACTTCATCGGCACACTCTTGAGCTGAGAGTTGATAGTAATCCCTCTCTTGCTCATCAGGATATTCTTCAAAATCATCATCCTGTTCGTAAAACTCATCTCCCAATACCAGTTCATCATCCTCAAGTAAAACGGGGGTTTCAATCCGTTCAGCAACCGGTTTTGATTCCGGTTCAGGAGATGATGGAGATGTCTGAGGGAGATTAGCCACAATAATGGCCGATTTTTTAAAAAGCCCCAAGACCCCCTTAGAGGGGAACTGGATGATTTCAACCTGAAGTGCAGTTACCGAACATCCAAACTGACGTGCTGCTTCCGCATACGCCAATTCCAGCGTGGGTGCTTCAATCTTTTTCATGATGTTTTCTCGCAAGATGGGCTTCGTGACGGGCTGCACGCGCCGATTCGAATTGCTTGTTGACTAAATATTGTTGGGCGATCGAGAACAAGTTGTTGACAAACCAATACAACACTAATCCCGCAGGGAATGTGAAGAAAAAGAAGGTAAAGATCAGCGGAAGAAATTTAAAAATTTTCTCCTGCAACGGATCAGTAAAGTTGCTCGGTGTAATCTTCTGCTGATAATACATCGTTGCACCCATCAAAATTGGCAAGATGAAATAAGGATCCATACGTGAAAGGTCGCTGATCCAACCCATCCACGGAGCACCCTGCAACTCGACAGCATTCAAAAGAACACGATAGATAGCGAAAAATACTGGGATTTGTAGCAATAGCGGCAAACAACCTCCGAGCGGATTTGCACCGTGCTTTTTATACATCTCCATCACTGCCGCATTCATACGAGCAGGGTCACCTTTATACTTTTCCTGAACCTCTTTGATCTTCGGTGCAATATCTTTGATTTTTTGCATCGACACCATCCCTTTGTGGGTTAGAGGGTACAGTAAAATACGGATAAGGATTGTAAGAGCGATAATCGCCCAACCCCAGTTACCCAAAAATCCATGCAACCACATCAAAACTTTGAAAATTGGAGTCGCAACAAACGTAAACCATCCAAACTCAATCGCGTTGACCAAAACAGGATTAATCGATTCAAGTGTTTTGTACTCTTTAGGACCAATATAGCCATTGAAGATAAAATCCTGTGTACCCTCAAGATAAATAACAGGGTTAGAGTTCATATCTCTCTCAACGCTCACTTGTGTATTTTTATCAAATCCGTAAAAGATTGTCGCATAATATTGATCGAATGCCGACACCAAATGGACATCACTAAAGATTGAGCGCCCCTCAACATCACCATCTTCGAAAATCGTAGTCAGATTATCACCCGAGTAGACCATTCCACCAACTACAGTCATCATTTGCTCGATGATTTCAGGGTGTTGCCCGAGATAGAGTGAATAACGTTTCTCATTGGAGAGTGAAATTTTAGCATCGTAATGACCATCCGCATAAAACGTCAAGGTTTTAGTCACGCTAAGTTCTGGTAAATTTTGAGTCAGCGTAAGTGTTGCCTTGCCATTCTCACCCAACGCGATATTCGTGCCACTGGTAGTATACGGCGTTTTAGCCGCCACATCGTTCAACGCTTCATCCGCAAAACTGATCTGGAGCGGTTTAGCTCCTGAAGTAGCGATAAGTTCTGTGAGCTTTCCGTCTTTACTGTTATGCTTTTCATTGCTTAGAACAACTGAAGAAATCCGGCCGAGAGTATCGATTTTGAGGGTGAACTCTTTTGCGGTAATCGTAGTGAGCGTATCGGTACTCACCGTCTTGATGTTCGCAATTTCACTGCCGTTTATTTCTGTGCTAATTTGGGTGGTAGGCTTAAGAGCAACTTTGTCCGTTTTTTCGACTCGTGTCGAATTGCTTTCACTGTTAGGAGTTTGTGGAGGAAATATGGTCGTATAACCTATAAAAAAGACAAAAGATAACGCAACGGCAATGAGTAGCCGCTGATTAGGAGTAAACTTTTCTAACACTGTGACCCTTTGAACTTAAAATTTTTGATCAGAAAATAATTCTGTTTGTATGGAACAAACCAGTATTTAATCGTATTTATGGAGAGTTCGGAGGGATTTAATTCCGGTTTTTTGATTATCGGGTAATCAATCCCACCATTAAAAAGCTGATTGCAACGTAAAATCCGTAAAAAAGTGGAACCGAAAGCACGTGGGAGGGTATTGCATTCAAACTGCCATAAGGCATATTCGGAACATGAGGGGTAGTGACGGCACGCACCGCGCGTCACCAAAGAGAAAGAGTGCCGATAGAGCCAAAGGAGCTTAAGAAAGAAGCTTCTTATCATTATCTACTCCATCCATGGCACCCGTCCGTTTTAAAACATATTTGCAGTCGCGTCGCACAATCTCAAAAGACTCATCAAAAAGCCCTTTTTTGGCAACAAAAACGTACCATCCGTCGTTTGCTTCAGATCCAAATTCTCGAAAAAGAGCCCTTAAGCGTCTTTTACACCGATTTCGTACCACGGCATTTCCAACTTTTTTACTGGCCGTATACCCAACTTTTTTTTCTCCCGATAATGGGAGATAGAACAACGCAATGGAAGTGCTGTGGGCATTTTTCCCGCGTCTATAAACACGTTGAAACTCACTATGAAGCTTCAACATCGAAAAACTATTTAGACAGCCAATCGTTTTCTACCCTTAGCACGACGTGCATTCAATACACGGCGTCCGTTTTTAGTCGCCATACGTGCACGGAAACCGTGTGTACGTTTACGTGGCGTATTATGCGGTTGGTATGTTCTTTTCATAACCATTCCCTTTAGAAATTTTTAGCACGCAATAATAGACAAATCTTACTTAAAGAACGGTTAAGCTTTGTGCAAGCTTATTAAAGCAATTTTATTATTGTCCGATATTGTCACTACTATTCAACCTTTATTACAAAAGGCTTACCATGATAACTAGCTCATCGCTCGGTGCCTACCGCTCACACGAACTAAGCATCCAAATGAAAACCAGTAGTGGAGATACCCTTTCACTCAATTTTCAAAACGAGCAATCTCTCTTTATGGGTCAAAAATCTGTGTCTAATTCAAAAGAGGAGGTGTTTTCATTCTCTTCGATGCAGGCATTTTCATTTAGTCTCGATAGCAACGGCATCAGTGAACAAGATCAAAACGAGATTAATCGATTTATAAAAGAGGCACGCCCCTACATAGATAAGTTTATGAAAGAACTCGAAGAGCAAAATCAAACGTCACCGATCAATAAAATAGCATCCGATGTGACAAAAGCGATCGGAAATCTCAAAAATAGCAACGATAATGTCAAAAATCATGCAAAAAAAGGGGTTGTCGATCTTTTTGACAATGCCATCCAAAACGTCAAAACCCATGCAAAAATGATTGAAGAGGCTCAAAAATTGATGCAAAAAATCATTGACGGGTTCAATAGAGTATTTGAACCTATATATGCCTAATGCTTCAAAAAATCTCGCAATGTCGGCATCACCGACTCCCCTTTTGGCGTAAAATCTAATTCTACTTTTGGCTTCAGCTTCATATGACAGTCACGACACTCGCGAATGACTGCGTGTTCTGCTACCCGTGTCTCCTCAATTTTAGCTATCGGATGACACGCAAAACAATCACTTCCGCAATCGGCCATTTTCGCAGGATCAGCACTGTGGCATCTAATACATGTCTGCATCGGTTTGTGCCGCATATCTGTATCGATCGTTTTAAGCAATGAGGGATGACAGGTCATACAATCTCCCGTACATCCCCACAACGGCAATAAAAAGACAACTAATAATGCAAACACCTTCATGATGCTAATTATGCCACGGAAACAGTAATCTCATCTTGTATGGCATCAAATACCACTTTCGATCCTTCATCAACTTCTCCACCAAGAATCAAATCTGCTAAACGATCTTCGATAATCTCATAAAGTGCCCGTTTAAGTGGGCGCGCACCGTAGACCGGATCGAATCCTGCACTCGCGATATAGCGTTTTGCCTCATCGGTCAGAGTGAGCGTAATATCCCGCTCTTCCACTTTTGCTGCAATATCTCTAAAAAATAGATCAACAATGCTGAGAATTTGCGCTTCACCCAACGGATTGAAGACCACAACATCGTCCAAACGGTTCAAAAACTCCGGTTTAAAGTGCTGTTTTAACTCACTAAGTACCATCTCTTCGAGCTTTGGATCGCCGTGATGCGCCATGATTTTATCACTCGCAATATTAGAGGTTAAGATGATGATAGTGTTGGTAAAATCGACCACCACCCCTTTGTTATCGGTCAAGCGCCCGTCGTCGAGAACCTGAAGGAGGATATTGAATACATCAGGATGAGCTTTCTCAACCTCATCAAACAAGATAACACTATAAGGCTTTCGGCGTACCGCTTCGGTAAGCTGCCCCCCCTCATCAAATCCGACATACCCCGGAGGTGCTCCAACGAGGCGTGACACGGCGTGTTTCTCCATATACTCGGACATATCGATACGGATCATAGACTCAGAGGTGTCAAATAGGAACTTCGCGAGGGTTTTCGCCGTCTGGGTTTTCCCGACTCCGGTAGGTCCGAGGAATAAAAACGATCCGATCGGGCGGCTCTTATCGGAGAGTCCCGCTTTATTCCGCTTAATCGCGCGTGCTACGGCATGAGTCGCTTTATCCTGACCAACAACATCACGGTTGAGTTCCTCTTCGATATGGAGGATTTTCTCTTTTTCACTTTGGAGCATTTTATTGACCGGAATTTTTGTCCATCGACTCACTATCCCAGCAATAGAGGCTTCGTCAACACTGTTTTTAAGAAGTGTTCCCGAAGCCATCATATTTTTCCATTTCTCCTGAAGTACTTTTTCTTCCTCATAAAGTTTCGGAATTTGCCCATATTCAATCTCAGCAGCTTTATTGAAATCGGCATTTTGTTTTGCCAGTTCCGCTTCACGACGTTTGGCTTCAATCTCCCCTTTGAGTTTTGCCATGGAGTTGAAAACCTCTTTTTCATGACTAAACTGCGCTTCAAGACTTCGACGATCTTCATTCACATCGGCAAGCTCTTTTTCGATCTCTTCTAAACGTTTCGTGTTGACTGCTGACTCTTCCATTTTGAGAGCCTCTTTTTCAACCTGCAAATTGGTTTGACGACGCTTGACGCTTGCCAAAGCATTCGGCTCCGATTCGATCTGCATTTTGAGCTCTGCCGCCGCCTCATCGATCAAATCGATCGCTTTGTCTGGCAAGAAACGGTCATTGATGTAGCGATCAGAGAGCTTCGCCGCTGCAACCAGTGCCGAATCGATGATCGTGACGTTATGGTGCGCTTCGAGACGCTCTTTCAACCCGCGCAAAATTTGCAATGACTGATTGACGCTCGGCTCATCCACATTGACCGGCTGAAAACGGCGCTGGAGGGCGGCATCTTTTTCGAAATACTTGCGGTACTCTTTAAGCGTCGTCGCACCAATTGTGTGAAGCTCTCCACGGGCAAGAGCTGGTTTAAGAATATTGGCAGCGTCCATTGATCCCTCAGAGGCCCCCGCACCGACGATGGTATGAATCTCGTCGATAAAGAGGATAACATTAGCCGATTTTTTCACCTCATCAACAACTGCTTTAAGACGATCTTCAAACTCTCCGCGATATTTTGCTCCTGCGATCAAGGCACTCATATCAAGAGCAATGACCCGCTTGTTTTGGAGACTAAGCGGCACATCTTTGTTATAAATACGTTGCGCAAGCCCTTCGACGAGAGCCGTTTTACCGACTCCAGGCTCGCCAAGTAAAATTGGGTTGTTTTTGGTTTTTCGAATCAAAATCTGCATCATCCGCCCGATCTCTTCGTCCCGTCCAATCACCGGAGAGAGTTTCCCATCAGCCGCTTCACGGGTCAAATCGATCCCGTATTTAGAGAGGGATTCGAGATTCTCATCTGACGTTTGCGATTCGATCTTTTGCCCTGCACGAGACGCTTCAAAGTTCTTCGCAAGCTCTCTAAGATCGATATATTTCCCCAAAATCGATTTAAACGGATCGTTTTGAAGGTTTGCAACGACATAGGTATCGATCGCTAAAAAGTTATCTCCATTTTTTGCCATCTCACCCGCACTCACTTCAAGAGAGTGGGCAAAATTACGTGAAAGGCGAATGCTCTCTTTGGTGACATGCGAGGCACTCGGAAGTTTAGATGCCACACTTTTGACATCAAGCTCTATCGCTGTTTTATCAGCGCTCATTTTGGCGAGCATTTGATTGAGGGGGGAGTTGCTATTGGCGAGCAATGCCCACAAAAAATGGATCGGTTCGACTTCGCTGTTTTTGTTGTGTAGCGCTAAAGAGATCGATGACTCGATCATCTCGGTCATTTGATGGGTAAGTTTTTCAAAAATATTCATTGACATAAAATTCTCCTAAATTGAGCTACAAGAATTATAATACTTTGAGTCAGGTGTTGTCAAGTATTTTAAATAAAATTATTTATATGATACATACAGATACCGATCCGATCAACCCGCCAAACACTCCACCCCACACAACGAGCCACCCCAAATGCTCCTTGATGAGATTATGAATCATCTCTTTGACCATCATCGGTGTCAGCTCTGCAAGACGAGATTCAACAATAGAATCAATGGTGTCTGTTAAATGAGAACTCCCCCGATGAACATGCTCATTGAGAGCATTCATAAATGAGTCGCTCTGAGATATCTCAACAGTCGAAGCTTTGATCTTCTCTAAAAATGGCTCTTTGAGTTTGGCAATCAATGTTTCGCCTCCAAACATCCCCAACATCCCTCCCATCGGGGACTCCATCACGCTTTTGACTAATGCGTTATAGGCAGGGGTGAAATCGGTTTGTTCGATTATCGGTTTCAAATCGATAGATTGCTCTTGAGTCGCTATAAAACTCTCAATTTTTTCGGGGGTAAAAAATTGCTCCATAATGAGGTTTTTGAGCGCCTCACGAATCGATTCAAATCGATCAAGTATTATCCCAGAACCATACAAAAACGGCACTTTTTCAAAAAGCATATGGATCGCAAGCTGATTGGTAATCGCACCCGAGAGGGCAAACAATCCAGCTGAGCGCAACGCCGAACCAACCGTCCCATCCAAGGCATAAGAGGCTACAACCAGACTCACTGAAATGCCATTGGTAATCCATCCTTTATCCATCAAACAATCTCCTTATATTAATAGGGGTATTATACAAAAATAGCTAAAGTTGCACCAAAAAAGAGGAGAAGCGATGATATTCAGCCCTATCTCGTCACTGTTCAAATCATCAGATGCATCGACCATTTTGAACGTCATATCCTCAGCATTGGAAAAAAGCAATGATGCCCCTTTTTGGAGGGAGAAGAGTGTGCCATTGTGTGAAGCGATCTTGAGTGTTCTCATCCCTCTACGCAATCAAAATCTCTTGTTCGATCCCGAGGGAAATCCGCACTCTAATCTCAGTCCCGAACTCTTTTTACGGTGGTGCGATCTCTATAGCCTTAGAATCCTCGCCTTTACCATCGCCAAAAGCAATGATACAGGAAAGCTCGTACGAACCAAAATCAATACTGATACCTATGAACCAATCGATTTGGAGATATTGGGGAAATATCTCAGCAGTTACAGTGTCAATTTGGAGAACGAGATGGTCGATTTTCCAATCACCAACTACAATCTCCATATCGGAATGACCACATTACTAACCAAAATTTTAAAAGGATAATAATTATGCAAGAGATGAAACCGCTTAGCATTCAAAGCTACCTGTCATACAATGAAATCGACAAACTCCTCGATGGGGTGGAATACATCATGATGGCTTCCCCCTCGTTGATTAAAGATGCTCACCCGATCCATTTTACCATCATCCTCAATACCTCAGACCCCATCCCCAAAGAGATCGAACCGTTGATTCTGGAGAAATTCTGCCGTGAACACGCTATCACCCAAACCTCTCACCTCCTTAGCAATCTAGAGCGGATCGCCTTTGCCATGACATCTCAGGATACTCCGATGCCGCGCCATCTGATCGACGATACGGAGGCACACACCATCCCGTGGAAACTGCTCCATATTATTGATTTTTTAGGGGATTCAGAAGGGTTTAAAGAGGCGAAAGACGGTTTGAGTGGGTGGAGCTATAGCTACAATTAAGTCGCTTCGCCCTAAACTCACTCCAATTGATTTGCAAGAAATCCAACCACTCATTCGCCCATCGACTCAATTATCACTCGTCATTTTCTCTATCTCTTCTACACTCTTGGCAATCATAGATGATAAACTGATGCTACGCACTTTACATTCATAGCCCGTAAAGCATCAGGGACAAATCTCCCTACAACCCCCCAAAGCTTGCCATATCTTTTGGATATGGCAGAAAACTCCCCTTTTGCCCTTGATTTCATCAAGTGCGTAAGGTCAGTGATAAATTATCATAACTGCTTTGTGTAATGAGAATATTTAAATCCCCATCTCTCTCATTGCAGCTTTTTGTAAAAATGCCGAACGACTTAAATGCAACGGTTCGATATAGCTGTCGATTTTTTTCACTAAGTTATCAGGCATCGAGATATTAATTCGTAAACTTTTTTCATGGCTATGCGGTTCAGGTATGTAATCTCCCTGTGCAAGTGAAACTTCTACAAAAGCCAAAAATGCGCTCCGAGCCGACTCTATCGCCTCTATTGCATTCTCTCCATCCCCCATTACTCCTTTGAAATCTTTGTAATAGGCAAACCATCCATCTCCATCTTCTGAGCTCACTTTTCTGATAACAATCTCATAATCAAGATTTATATAATATTCTAGATTTTTCATTTGGATTCTCCCAATATTTCTAATACGTGTTTCACGTAAATTGCTTTGATAGGCTTATGATAAGGAATAACAATGCTTGTCACGCTCTCTTTTCGAAAAACAAAGTGACTGCCACCACTGTTGTGACAAACGTATCCATGATCTTCCAAAAGTTTTTTAATATCCTCAAAAGGGATGTCTTTTGGATTATTTTTCATGGCTTTGATTAGTTTGTTTTTTTTACTCATTATGCCACCTTTGTACACAATATTACACAACATAATATTAAATAGATATTAGGAAATTTTAGCAGGAAATATCTACCAATCAGCGTTTACACATTACCTCTATCTCCTCTACACTCTTGGCAATCATCGATGATAAATTCTCATACCCTTCAGAGGTGACGAGGATATCATCCTCGATACGAATACCGATCCCGCGAAACGCTTCTGGGACAGACTCGTCATCGGCTCGAAAATAAAGACCCGGCTCGATCGTCATCACCATCCCCGCTTCAAAAGCTAACGATTCGCCCCATTCGTCCACATACGGGCATGGGTCGTGGACATCCAACCCCATCCAGTGACCTATCCCGTGCGGAGCATATTTTTTGTGCTCTTTAGCCTCCATCAGCGTTTTACGATCACCGCTTAGAACCCCTAGTCTAATCAAGGCATCACATAACAGCTCTTCGCTGTAGGTTTGGAGCCAGTCCCGTTTAACTCCCGGTTTAATCGCCTCAATCACACGGAGCTGAACATCAAGGACAGCATTGTAAACCTCCCGCTGCGGATCGGTAAATTTTCCGTTAATGGGAAAGGTGCGGGTAATATCGCTCGCATAAAGTTTCCATTCACATGCGGCATCGATAAGGACCAACTCCCCATTTCTTAGCTCATCGCTATTATCGATATAATGCAATGTATTAGCATTATTTCCTCCAGCGACAATCGCACTGTAGGCTTCAGCCGATGCTCCGCCATTTATAAATACATAATTCATTATCGCTTGAAGCTGGTACTCTCTCATGCCACTATTGCATTCTCGCATCGCTTTGTGATGCGCCTCCATTGTGAGCGCAATTGCCTTCTTGATCGCTTCGACCTCTTTGCTCGATTTAATAAGGCGCATTTTTCGGATGAGATGGGTAACATCGTGGATGGAACGGATATGGCGTTTAACACCGCGTGTTTCTCGTAGCGATTGGGCAGCGGCTTTGGCTTGGGATAAAATCTCCGAAGTCTCGAATAAATCGATATAGAGATTAACATGTTCGCGCAAAATCTCTTTGATCATTCCGCCGTATTCGGCAACATCATGCACCTCATCCACCCTAAAACGTTCGCGCGCCCCATCAACTCCAAGCCTTGCACCGTTCCAAAGTGTATGTTCGGCATTGTACGCTTCCACAAAAAGAAGCATTTTGGTCGAATCAAGTGTTTTGACCAACACCAGTATAGAGTTGTCTTCATTGAATCCACAGAGGTAATAAAAGTCGCTGTTTTGTCGGTAAGGGTATTCGGTATCGTTGGATCGGGTTTGAATCGGAGCGGAAGCGATAATCGCTACCCCCTCCTCCATCTGGGCAAGAAGCTTATGTCGTCGTTCGTAGCAGTGTATCTCATTCATGGCGTTATTGTGCCATAAATGTTAAAAATTTCTCTCTAGAAGCTTATCAACTTTTAGGATAGTAATGATCCGATCGGACTGTTTTCCGACTCCGTCAATCATACTCTCCTCTTCATTAATTGTATCGGGCGCAGGACCGATATCTTTTTTCGGCAAACG
>JACXUF010000133.1 GCA_014764105.1 Sulfuricurvum sp.
GGATGGTTCTACCAGATACTGTTGGAACTGGAGGCGACTCCCACACCCGTTTCCCGATCGGTATTTCATTCCCTGCTGGATCAGGTCTTGTTGCGTTTGCAGCAGTTACAGGTTCAATGCCTCTTGAAATGCCTGAGTCTGTATTGGTTCGTTTCAAAGGTGAAATGCAGCCTGGTATCACACTACGTGACCTTGTAAACGCTATACCATATTACGCAATCAAACAAGGTTTGCTTACTGTTGAGAAAAAAGGGAAGAAAAACATCTTCAACGGACGCATATTGGAAATCGAAGGGTTGCCTAACATGAAAGTCGAACAGGCATTCGAACTCTCCGATGCTTCTGCTGAGCGTTCAGCTGCTGCATGTACTGTTCGTTTAAACAAAGAACCAATCATCGAATACCTAAAATCAAACGTAAAATTGATTGAAGCGATGATCGAAGACGGCTATGAAGATGCTCGTACACTTGCTCGTCGCGCTGAAAAAATGAAAGAGTGGTTAGCTAACCCAACATTGATGGAACCAGATCCAGATGCTGAATATGCTGCCATCATTGAAATCGACCTAAACGAAATAAAAGAACCGATCGTTGCATGTCCAAATGATCCTGATAACGTTAAATTGCTCTCTGAAGTTGCGGGTGATACAATCCATGAGGTCTTCCTAGGAAGCTGTATGACTAATATTGGTCACTACCGTGCAGCAGGTGAAGTAATGCGAGGTGAAGGTAAAATTGGCGTTGAAAAATTCTGGATCGTACCTCCAACTCGTATGGATGAGCAACAACTTATCAATGAAGGGTATTACGACGTTTACAAAGAGGTAGCGGCTACAACCGAAGTTCCAGGATGCTCACTCTGTATGGGTAACCAAGCATCTAGCCGTGAAGGATCGACCGTCTTCTCAACTTCAACTCGTAACTTTGACAACCGCCTTGGAAAAGGGACACAAGTTTACCTCGGTTCCGCAGAGCTTGCAGCCGTATGTGCTAAACTCGGTCGAATTCCTACAGTGGCAGAATATATGAGTATCGTTCCTGAAAAACTCGCCGGAAAAGTGGATGATGTTTACAAATATCTCAATTTCAACGAGATCAACAACTATCACCTCGAAGCGCGTAACGTTGCTGAAGAGAAATACGGCGTCACGATTAAACCCGTATAATTGTCCCATTATCACACCCTTTGAAGGGTGTGCTATATTGTGACATCTACTCATAAAAGTATCTCCATGTCCTCATTTGAAACTTTATCCCTGAGACCCCAACTTCAAACTACCCTAAAACGTCTATCTTTTACTGTTATGACACCGATACAAAAAGAGGCAATACCTGTTATTTTAGAGGGGAAAGACATCATTGTGAAAGCCGCAACCGGCAGCGGAAAGACATTGGCTTTTGGTCTTGGAATTCTCAACAAAATTAATCCTAGAATGTTTAAAACACAATCCCTCATCCTCTGCCCCACCCGTGAACTTGCAGAACAAGTTGCTAAGGTAATACGCTCCCTAGCCTCTGAAATCGGCAACATCAAAATTCTGACATTGTGTGGAGGGATTCAGATGAGAGGGCAAATACATTCCCTCAAACATGGTGCCCATATTATCGTCGGAACTCCAGGGCGGGTTTTAAAACTGCTCCAAATGGAAACTTTCGATCCCGATTCCATCCAAAGTGTTGTATTGGATGAAGCTGACCAAATGATCGACATGGGATTTATTGACGATATCAGCGAGATTTTACATTTCACTCCAACCTCTCACCAAACGTTATTATTTTCAGCAACGTTTCCCGAATCGGTAGAAAACATTGCCAAAGGGTTGATGAAAAATCCTCTCAGTATCGATATTGAACACACCGTCTATAAACCGTGTATCGAAGAGATTGCATATTTGTGTAACGACAAGCTATCAGCCATACCTCAAATACTCCAACTTCACAACATCTCCAATGTCATCTTATTTTGCAACACCAAAGCTGAAGCGAATGCTCTCTATGACGATCTCAACCGCCAAGGGATACACACCAACCTTTTACACGGCGAAATGGAACAATTCGAGCGAAATGAAACGATCATACAGTTTCGCAATCTAAGCACCCCCATATTGGTAGCCACCGATCTGCTCGGACGGGGGATAGATATAGATGGACTTGATGCCATAATAAACGTCGATATCCCAAATCAAATCGAACGCTACACCCACCGTATCGGACGAACGGGGCGTGCTGGAAAAGAGGGGCTGGCGATCAGTTTAGTTGGAGAATATCAAATAGAAAAATTTCATAGATTGGGGCGTTCCATCATCCCAAAAGAACTTCCAATGTTCTCGAACACTTATCCGATTATCCCGCCTATGCGCACTATCTGTATCGATGCTGGGAAAAAAGAGAAACTACGCACAGGAGACATTGTAGGTGCACTGATTCATGAGTGTGGACTCACCAAAGAGGAGATCGGCAAAATCGATCAAGTTGAACATCTAAGTTATGTAGCCATTCCCCGTAACAAAGGGGAACAAATTTACCAAAGATTTAGTAATTCACCGATAAAAAGGAAAGTTTTCAGGAAATGGTTGCTAGACTGACACAAATGGCTTGCGTATTTTAATGATAGCAAAAGGATCGATATGGCAAATCAAGAACTGACATTCGGTGAGGAAGAATTCATCGTTTCAAAAACCGATCTAAAAGGAAAAATTACGTACGGAAATAGCCTATTCATGACGATGTCTGGCTATAGTGAAACAGAACTTCTACATCAACCTCACAATATTTTACGGCATGAAGATATGCCAGCAGTTGTTTTTAAACTCTTGTGGAGTCGCATCAAAGCAGGTGAAGAGATTTTTGCGTACGTCAAAAATAAAACCAAAAACGGTGATTACTACTGGGTATTCGCTCATGTTACCCCTTCATTTGATCATAACCGTCAAATCACTAATTTCCATTCAGTTCGGCGTAAACCCTCTTTAAAAGCACTTGACACTATCAAACCTCTCTATGCAACTCTCCTACAAAAGGAAAAAAGTGGGGGAATTACAGCTTCAGAAGAGGCGCTCAATACCATACTCAAAGAAAAAGGGGTCACTTATGATGAATTTATCCTCTCTCTCTAAAATACAATACGCCAATGTAGCATCCATTGTGTTATTTGCTATTGCATTGGCTGCTGAAACGATTCTTGATGGATGGAGTTGGATTAGACTTATTAACTTTGCCAACTTTGCTTTGGCATGGATTATATTTATCCACATCCGTCAAACCCAAAAAACGATTAATGAAGTGG
>JACXUF010000017.1 GCA_014764105.1 Sulfuricurvum sp.
TCTTTTCACCCTCTAATACTTCAAGAACTACTTTAGCCTTAAAATCAGGGGTGTATGTTTTTCTCTTTTTGCTCATTTGCTCTTTCCTGTTTGCTTTATAGTTCCATATTCTAATATTAGTAATAAAAATTTATTATGATTTGGTGTTTTTTTGTGGGGACATTATAAAGCAACCATCTCTCCATCATTAGATATGCTCCTTTCGCTTTTTCCCCATTTTATAGACATACGCCAACACTTCCGCAACGGCGGCAAACAACATCTCAGGAATCGGACGATCCACGTCAACTTCCGCATACAACGATCTTGCCAAAGGGGGATTTTGAACAATATGGACTCCGTTTTCACGAGCAATTTTTTTGATCTGAATCGCGATATTGTCCACCCCTTTAGCTACTACGACTGGGGCATTGTGTTTACTCTCATCATAAACGATCGCCACCGCATAATGGGTAGGATTGGTGATAACAACATCGGCGGTAGGAACCGCTGACATCATCCGTTTTCGAGCCGCCTGAAACTGGATCTGACGGATTTTAGCTTTAATATGGGGATCCCCCTCCATATTTTTCATCTCATCTTTCACCTCTTGTTTGGACATTTTGAGTTTGTCAAAATAGTGTTTTCTCGTCATGAGGAGATCGATGATCGCGTAAACAAAGATGATAATGAGCATCACAGATGCCAAGACGATCGCTTTGTCCCGCATCCACCCCATTTGATCTTCCAATGTAAACAATGCGACGGTTGGGAGCTCTTCGATGTAATACCAAAAATAGAGAAATCCAACCCCCAAGGCACTCAAAGATTTAAAAGTGATTTTTAGGGCATTGAGTCCTTTTTCGATCGTAAACAGATTTGCTAAACCCTTAATCGGATCAAGTTTGGAGAAATTGGGGACAAGAGGCTTCGTCGTAAAATTAAACCCAAACTGCGCAACATTCCCCGCAACACCAGCGATAGCAATAACCAATGCAAATGGTACTGTCATAATGAGCGTTTCGCGAAAGGTGACAAACGCCAGATCAAGCATCCCTTCACGATCTACCGGCTCATTCAATACGCTAAAATAGTAGCGAGTGAGATCAAGAATCCGCTCACTGATAAAGGTGAACATCATCATCAAGGTTAAAATAGCGACAAAGAGGACAATGGCCCCCGCGATATCCTGACTTTTGGGGACATTCCCCTCTTCTCTGGCATCTGAGAGCTTCTTGGAGGTGGGTTCTTCGGTTTTTTCCATATCATCAGCCATAACCTACACCTCCTTTCTCGAAACCTTACACCAACAATGCACCGCATTGCAATTCTTTAATACCACAGCATCTTACGTAGATAGGCGGGGTTTTGTTCCGTCTCTCACATCAAACGAAAATAGATTTAATCCATTTTCATAGATAAATCGATCCAATTCGCCTGATGAATCATTGAGCCAGTGCTGATCGCATCTACCCCTGTTGCGGCGTACGCTTCGATCGTCTCTAGAGTAATGTTACCACTCGCTTCGAGTAACACGCCACTGTGGTGTTCCCATTTATACTCCACCACTTCGCGCAGCTGCTCGGGGGTCATATTATCACACATGACAATATCAGCACCCACCTCCATCGCTTTTTTTGCCATATCGATACTCTCCGCTTCGATTTCGATTTTGGAGGTAAAAGGGATTTTGGCTCGTGCCTCCTCCATAAATACTTCCAGATTAGTGATCGTTTTGAGATGGGTATCTTTGAGCATCAGCGCATCATCCAACCCCATTCGGTGGTTCGTCGCACCCCCGATACGGGTAGCGTATTTCTCGAAATTACGGAGCATCGGACGGGTCTTGCGCGTATCTAGGAGTTTTGTACCGTAGGGTGTGATAATGTCGACATATCGGCGAGTCAACGTCGCAATAGAGCTAGCATGGAGAAGCATATTAAGCAATGTCCGCTCAATCCGAAGTAGGGTATGTGAATCGCCGCTAAGCTCCATCAGCACCTCCCCTTTTACAAAACGTTCGCTGTCATGCTTATGCCAAACAATCTCAAATCGCTCCATCTGTGCCAAAACACGCAGATACGATTCCCCCGCCAAAACACCGTCGCTTTTTGCGATGATCTTCGCGCTGGCACTCACCGTATCGGAAACCCGAGCATACAAATCCCCACGCCCCACATCTTCAGCCAATACATCACGGATAAATTGTTCAATCATACGGTTGCCTTTATTATCGTTTTTAGGAATTCGTTACATTGAAAGGATTGATGATTTTCAAGCTTCCATCAATCAGCATGTCGTGTTGCATATCTTCGCTGTAAACGACGGTACAGTTGTTTTCTAATGCCGTAGCAACAATTAAAGCATCATAATATTGAAACCGGTATCTATCTTTAAGTTTGAGTGCTTTGATTTGGGTGGTGAGATCAAAATCGACAATCAGTAGAACATTATCGATTTCTAGCAAAACATTTTCAACTTGATCTGAGCTGAGCTTAAACTTTTTGAGAAGGATATTAATTAGTTCATTGATGACCTGTTTTGAGATCATTATATTGTCTTCAAAACGATCGAGCAGTTGCAATGCTATGGACTGTTTTTTTGGTTCATCTTCCGAATATGCATAAATCGGGATATTCGTATCCAAAAAAGCCTTATCGTCCATTAGCCTCTTCTCTGTCAAACTGATAACCCTTTGTTTTAATCGAAATAGCGTTGAACTTTTTAGGCTTTGATTGAGTGGCACTTTCTACGGTCAATTTCACGTCATTCTTTGGTAGGTTGTTCAAAAAAAACATCACTTTATCAAAAACGGAGTCAGTGACCTCCAGTTTGAGTGTATGCATTCGATCCCTCATTATTGTATTTGGATAACTACCCTTACGCACTTGATGAAATCAAGAACAATATGGTGAGTTTTCTGCCATATCCGAAAGATATGACAGCTTTAAAAGTGTGTAACATCAGTTGGGTACATTATATCCCAAAACTCATAAAGAGATGCAGAATATTATCTAGTCATTTTTGGATTGGATGTAATTTTCCAAATTAATTTCTAATTTTTTACAATCACTAAAACGGACACATACACGATAATCACCGCAATATGCGGCATCAACGAACCAAATCACAACGCCATCATCCTCTCAAGTGCAATTCTCGCCCAATACGCCGTATCTTCGTCCACTTCGATCTCATTGATTGGGGCACCCTCCTCGATCGATTTAAGGACATTATACAAATCTTCCAACGTCGTTTCATTCATCGTTGGACATTCGGGTTTGGTAGAGGAGAGGATATAGGTGTTGGATGGGCGAAGGCGGTTGACCATGTTAAACTCCGTACCTACCGCCACCTTTTGATCCGCAGGGAGTTTCATGATGTATTTGATGAGTTGCGACGTCGAACCGACAAAATCGGCGCGTTCACAAATAGCGGGGTCGCACTCGGGGTGGACGGCGATCAAAATCCCTGGATATTTGGCGCGGTAAAACTCGATGTCATCAATACTAAAGAGCTGATGAACGGAGCAAAATCCATCGTAACAAATGATATCGGCTTCTTTAGGATCACTGCCATCTCCGAGTACGCACGATTTCAGGCCCATCATAGTGGCAATATTTTGCCCCAAACAGCGATCAGGGACAAAGAGGATCTTTTTCCCCTCGGCAAGTGCATTAGCAATTATCGTTTTAGCATTGGAGCTGGTGCAGACCATCCCCCCCATTTTCCCCACGCGAGCTTTGACCGCCACATCAGAGTTGATATACGTGATCGGGAGAATATCTTCATGAGCGATCCCCGCATCTTCGAGTTTTTGGATCGATTGATCGTAGTAGAGACCGTCGATCATTTTTGCCATAGCACAACATGCGACTTTGGGCATCACAACCCGCTTATGCGGACTGAGGATTTTGACGCTCTGCCCCATAAATCCGACACCGCAAAACACAACAAACTCTTTGTCGTCCTCCATGGTGCGCTTGGCAAGTTCAAGCGAATCGCCCGTGATATCTCCCATCTCAAAAACTTCATCTCGTTGGTAGAAATGGGCTACAACCGTGACACTAAGACGGTTTTTAAGATCGATAATGTTACGTTTCAACTCTTCTGTAGTCAAACTTGTTTCCTTTATACTACGATAAAACGGTTATTATAACCAATAGTGCTGCCCCCTTTCTTGAAGCAGCTCTCTTATTAAGCCTCTTTTTAGTTGCTTGTAACAATCTGTGTTCTATAATTACACATCTTAAAATCGTTCAAGGCACATAATGGATTTTCTTTTCAACCAAAACGTCCAATTTTATCTGATCGCCTATCTCCTCGGCGGTATCCCTTTTGGGCTCATCCTTGCAAAGGTATTTGCAGGAGTCAATATCACCGATTCCGGTTCGAGAAGTATCGGTGCAACCAACGTTCTGCGCGTTGTCAAAGAGACTAACCCCAAACTTGCCAAAAAACTAGGTGCCGCAACCCTCGCACTCGATGCCCTCAAAGGGATTGTTGTTGTCCTCGCTGCCAAATATTTTAATATGAGCGAGAGCGTTCAATGGATGGTTGCCGTCCTCGCCGTCTTGGGTCATTGTTTTAGCCCCTACATGTGGTTTGAGGGGGGCAAAGGGGTTGCCACCGGCATGGGTGTTATGGCAGTGATGCTCCCGATCCCTACCGCTATCGCCCTCATCATTTGGGGGGTTTCCGCCAAAACGATCCGTATTTCATCACTCTCATCGATGCTCGGACTTGTGGGATTGGTGATCACTTCGTTTGTATTATATCCCCAAATATCTCAGGCTCCGGTATTGTTTATCGCTTTTATCCTTTTTTACAAACATATTCCGAATTTCATCCGCCTTTTCAAAGGGGAAGAGAAACGGGTCGTATGACAATTCTGATTGAGAATCTCACCTTTGAGACCATTATTGGGATTCTCGACTTTGAGCGGAGAACCCCTCAGCGGGTAGAAATCGATTGTACGATCACTTACCCCTACTCTGAGGGAAGCTTTATCAACTACGCCGAAGTGGCTCAGTTGATCGAAACGACCATGAACCATCATCAATTCAAACTCATTGAAACTGCGCTCGATACTTTAGGTATAACGCTCAAACAAACATTTCCGTTGATTCAAAATCTCAGCCTAACCATTCGTAAGCCCAATATTCTCCCAAACTGCACCGTAGGGGTAGAACAAACTTACCTTTTTGAGTCACTCTAAATCGTCTTTACAAACAATTCATTCACGAAACCCTTCAAAATGGCTCTATTCGCACCGTACATGTTGATTCTAATTTCATTATTTTAAAAAAAATTGAAAAAAAGTTTAAAATTTTCTAAAAGTGTGGTATCATTTCGACAAAATTTCCGCACCATGAGGAATCTGAATGCGTATTCTGATCATTGAAGATGAAGTAACCCTCAACAAAACCCTCGCAGAAGGGCTCAGAGAGTTTGGTTATCAAAGCGACGTCGTTGAAACACTTAAAGATGGCGAGTACTATCTCGACATTCGCAACTACGATCTTATTTTGATGGACTGGATGTTGCCAGATGGTAACAGCGTCGACATCATCCCCGATATTAAAACCAACACCCCTAAAACCATCGTCGTTGTCCTATCTGCTCGCGATGATAACGAAAGTGAAATCGAAGCGCTCCGCGCCGGTGCCGATGACTATATCCGCAAACCGTTTGATTTCGAGGTTCTTGTAGCGCGTATTGAAGCGCGTCTCCGTTTCGGAGGAAGCAACATCATCGAAATCGATGATTTAATTATCAACCCTGAAGAGGAAAAAATCATCTACAGAGAAAAAGAGATTGAACTCAAAGGGAAACCGTTTGAAGTCCTTACCCATCTTGCACGTCACCGTGACCAAATCGTCTCCAAAGAGCAGTTGCTCGACGCAATTTGGGAAGAACCAGAACTCGTTACTCCGAACGTTATCGAGGTTGCGATCAACCAAATCCGTCAAAAAATGGATAAACCGCTTGGGATCACTACGATCGAAACGGTTCGTCGTCGAGGATACCGCTTTTGTTTTCCAAAAGAAGCATAAGACGTCGCTTTCTTTTCCAACTTATTGTCGCTTCGGCGGCATTGGTTCTTTTTTTCTCCTCCTTTTTATTTCTCTTTATCAAACAATCGATTTACGATGAAAAACAAGCTGAACTGATCGGTTATGCCGAAAACATCTCCTCCTATCGATCATTACTATCGGCACAACAATCCAATACCGATACCCTTATGGGTTTGAATGTTGAGTTAATAACCCTTTCAACAACACAAGAGCAACTCGAATTTTACGAAACCGATCGAAAGGATAAAACAACCACACTCACGTTGATTTATCCTTTCGATTTTGAAAAACAATCCTATCTTAAAATCAGTCGTGATATCACCTCTACCAAACGGCTTTTACGAAAAATTCTCAACTCCATTTTCCTCATCAATGCCGTCGGTTTTATCGTCATTATCCTCTATGCAATCGCTTTTTCCAAAATGCTCATCACCCCTATCAGTGCCCTTTCACATCGTTTAGCAAACATGAACGAACATTTGATCCGTCCGATCAAAGTAGAACAGCTCCCCGATGAGTTTGAGCCTCTAGGAGAAACAATCAACCGTCTAATCGGACGTATCCAAAACTTCATCAAATACCAAAAAGAGCTCTTTATTGGTGCTGCTCATGAACTCAAAACCCCCCTTACGGTCATCAAGCTCAAAAACCAAGTAACTTTGATCAAAAAAAGGACCCCCGAAGAGTACATCGAGGCGATTAAAATCACCAACCAAAGTGTCGACGAAATGAATAAAATCGTCGCCGATATCCTCAATATCGGTCGCCAGGAGGGGGCGCAGCTCGAAGTACCAGTACAGAGCGACATCATCCAAATCCTCAAAAAATGGGAAGGGGATTTCAAGCTCCTCGCCAACAGTGAGAATAAAACCCTCCTAACCCATTTTGAGCCAGATGGTTTCAGTGCTGTATTGCAAGTAACTCTCCTCAATCAAATTTTGCAAAACTTTTTGCAAAATGCCCTCAAATTTACCCCAGAGGGGAAAACCATTCGCTTTCAAAGCCACCTTAATGGCGTAGGGATCGTAATCGAAGTGATCGACGAGGGGTGCGGTATTGATGAGAGTGTCGACCTGTTTGCCCCATTCAAACGCCAAGGGAACAAATCGGGGGTAGGATTGGGGCTATTTTTGGCGAAAAGTGCTGCCGAGGCGATCGGAGCAACAATTACCCTCACGAATCGAGACGATGGAGTTGACGGTGCGGTTGCACGTCTCGTCATTCCGTCGAAACTCTGCTGTATCCTCCCGTAGCGATAAGATTTGTTGGTTTAAAACTCCTCAAAGGTTCCTTTCGCTATAAATCGCGCAATAACCAATTAAAAAAACCGAGGTTTACCCTATGCCATTATTAATCGTCGATGAATGTATTGCATGTGACGCATGCCGCGAAGAGTGCCCTATGGACGCAATCGAAGAGGGTGATCCGATTTATATCATCGATCCGGACCGTTGTACCGAGTGTGTAGGGACCTACGATGAGCCTGCATGTATCGCCGTATGTCCGGTCGATTGTATCATCCCCGATAAAGACAACGTTGAAACAATGCAAGAGCTCCTCTATAAACATAAGCAATTGATGGAGGAAGAGGAGTAAATGGCGCAATATACCGCCGTTATCGACATCGGAAGCAATTCGATGCGAATGGCGGTTTTTCAAAAAACTAGCCGTTTTGCTTTTCACATTCTTCACGAAGTTAAAAGCTCTGTCCGTATTAGTGAAAACGCCTATAAAAACGGCGGCTATCTCCAAGACGAAGCGATGGATCGAACGGCACGTGCACTCGGAGAGTTTTTATCGGTTGCCCGCTCTTTCGGTGTTCGAAAAATTCTGTGCGTCGCTACCTCAGCCCTTCGTGATGCCCCCAACGCCAACCAATTCATCTCTCGTATACGACATCACTATAATCTATCGATCAAAATCATTAGCGGTGAAAAAGAGGCCTATTATGGAGGGATAGCGTGTGCTAATCTTCTCCCTCCACTGAAAGATGCCATTACCGTAGATGTAGGGGGCGGCTCAAGTGAATTTACCTTTTTGCGCAACGGCAAAGTGGAGCAGCTTTTTTCTCTCAACATTGGTACAGTACGGATCAAAGAACTCTATTTTGATACCGGAGATATCAACGGGGCGATCAGACATATCGATTCTGTCCTATCATCCCTCCCAGATTTAGTCTCCGAAACGCTTATTGGTATCGGCGGGACTTTCCGCGCCCTCACGCGTGCACTCATGAAAAAAGAGGGGTATCCCCTCAAAAAACTCCACGCATTTTCAACCACCGAAACATCCTTTTTACGTTTCAGCGAACAAATCCAAGGAGCAACAACCAAAAAATTAAAATCGCTCTATATCAAACCCGACCGTTTCGATACCATCAAACCCGGAACCCTTATTTTGGATCGTATTATCCGTCATCTCAAGGTCAAAACGCTCATTTGTAGCGGGGTTGGAGTACGCGAAGGGGTATTTTTGAGCGATCTTCTCCGCAATGCCAAAGATCGATTCCCTGCAAATTACAATCCAAGCGTTCGCTACCTGCTCGATACCTACGCTATCCACAGCGATCATGCATTGGAGTGCTCACACCTTTGTAGAGGGTTGTTTGAACTTATCGGATCACACCTTGGGATTCCTCCGCGCTACAAACACGAGTTGATAATTGCCGCCAAATTGCTCTCAATAGGTGTGGGGATTCAATACTATGCCTATCAAGCACATAGCCACTATTTGGCACTAAATGCTTTGGATTATGGACTAAGTCATCCACAAATAGTCCTTATATCCCATTTGCTTTTGTTCAAAAAAGGGGCACGCTCCTCTGAACTGATACCAAAAAACAGTTACGGATCACTTTTGCCCGATACGACAACCCTCAATAACCTCAGTATGATTTTATGGTTATCCAATATCCTATTGGCTTCTAGAGTCGATTCCAAACAGATCGGATTGAAATTTGATAATCCTACTCTCACCGTTCATGGAAGCAACCTCTATTTGGCGCGTGAGCAACTCAAACATATCATCCTCCCCAAAAATCTTACCCTTGTTCTAAAGGATTAACACCCTATGCCAAGAACAAATCTGCTGATTCTTACGGTGGACAATCGGCACTAAAACCGCTGTCCGATCGTAAACTCGAAGTGGGTTACATCATCACCAGATTGATCCCCAATCGGATTGGCAAACACAAGCTGCAACGGCCCAACCGGACTAAACCACTCCAATGACACTCCATACCCCCCCCGTTTGATCTCAGTGAGCCTTTTTTCTCCGATCATCCCGTAATCGACAAACGCCGTTGCCCGCATCCGAGCTTCAGGTACGAGAGGGACGCTTAATTCAAGACTATTCGAGAAAGTCTGCTCTCCTCCGATTTTGTATGGTTCTCCTAAGCTGTCAACACCATCCGTTGGTGAAATAGAGTACCCTTTGTATCCACGAACCGAACCGATACCACCCATATAGAATTTTTCCCCTAACGGTAAATAACCACTCTCATCGGCATAGTTGAAACGGGCTTTATAGCGAAGGATTAAATCAAAATCGGTCCATTTTTGGAGTCCCAAATAGGCACCAAAATTGGTACGGCTTTTAAGAAAATCAGCATCCCCACCAAGCCCCGATTTTTCGAAACTTTGAGAAAATGTGAACCCTTCACGAGGGATATAGTAGTCATCAGTATTGTCAAACGTTGCCGATAGGATCACCGAACTTTTGGCGTAATTTTCATAATAACGGGGATCGTATCCGGTACTGTTTGTGTCGATATCGCTGTAATCATTTTTGGAGTAGTTATACCCCATGTAACCGCTCCAATAACGGTTAAAACGGTGTCCGACACCGACGCTCATGCCAGTTGATGCGACACTGTAACTGTCGTATTCGGTCGAACTGTCGTAAATGGAGAAATTACCGCTAAAATCGCTGTCGTTAAGGCGCGGGTTTGAGATATTGAACGAATAATTGTTGGTACGTTGTGATCTCTCTAAATTGAGTCCCAAATTAATCCCTGAACCAAAAATATTGCGATCGCTTACCGCAATGCTGAGCAAGATCCCTCCGAAACTTCCATAACCTCCACCCAGCTGGATGTTTCCAGTCGGTGCCTCTTTGGTTTGGACGATTAGATCCATCGATTCATCGTCAATCCGTTTCTCTTCGATCGTATTACTCTCAAAATATCCCGTACGACCGATCGCATTACGAGAATCTTTGAGATTCGTCAGGCTATACCAATCCCCCGGAGCTAAAAAGAGCTCACGGCGAATAACCCTATCGAGGGTACGATTGTTTCCGGAGACGATGACGTTACGGATCTTGACCTTTTTACCTGGGTTAATTCGGTAGACGACATCGACACTTTTACCCTCTTTATCTTTTTTTAGATCGGGTTGAACCTGTACGTACGCATACCCCAAATCGGCGATCTTGGTTTTTATCCGATCGGCATCTTCACGGAACGTTTTGATGTTAAACGGTTTGTTTTTCTCCAATACAATCATATCGAGAAGCTCTTGATCTTCAATGACTTTGTTATCTTGGAAAATCAAAATATCGCTGACACGGTAGATATCCCCTTCAAAGATGTTATAGCTCATATCAGCGGTATAGTGATCAAAATCGATCCTAACAAAAGGCTCATCTACTTTAGCATCCAAAAAACCGTTTTGCATATAATAATCGCGGATACGGATGGGATCATACTGCAACTCGGCAACTTTCATTTTACCGTCATTGCGCCCCCACATCCAACCCATCCACTGCTCTTCTTTATTGGCAATCATGCTATCAAAATCATCACTATCCAACACATTAACCCCAGCATAACGTACTTTTTTGATAATAATCTCTTCACCTTCATTGACGATAAAGGTGACGCACATTGAACCATTATCGAGTTTTTCGGTATCAATCTCCACCACCGAATCGATTTTTCCCTCCAAACTCAATGCTTCGATGATCCGCTTTTTCGCCCCCTCTAGACGTTTTTCATCGTACAATGAACCTTTTTCGATCTGAAGAAGCCCTCTGATAGCCTCTTCGTCGTTCTCTTTGTACCCTTTGAGCTCGATTTTAGAGATAACCGGTTTCTCTTTGAAATGAAACGTCACATTACCGTCTGTTTCATCAACCCAGATGTCCTGAAAATACCCTTGATCATAAAAATTTTTGATACTTTTATCAACGATGACAGGATCGAGCGGCTCTCCCACTTTGACCTCGTTAAGCCTTTTAGCAACCGCTTCGGAGATATGGATCATCCCCTCATACTGAATAGATTGAACGTTTTGTGTGGCTCCGTAAGCAAGCGTGCTTGCTACGACCAAAGAGAGGGTAATTTTTTTCAAGCAAAAGTCCATTACGTTAAAATAGTCTCTTATTCTAGCACTGCTACGATTAATCGGAGTGTAAATTAAACTTAAAAGGGCTAAAATGACACCATAATTCGCAAAAGGATAGGGATGAAAATAGGAATCGTCGGACTAGGACTCATGGGGGGATCGATGGCGCTTGCCCTTAGACACCTCTCTTTTGTCTCCTCAATTATCGGATGCGATCATAATGAAGAGCATCAGATAATCGCCTTGCAAAGGGGTCTTGTCGAATCTTTCATGAGTTTTGAAGAACTTAAACGTGCCTGTGATGTCGTCTTTTTAGCGGTGCCGGTAGACGGTATCATCGCCTTCTTACACCAATCGACCGATCTAGAGGGGAGCGATAAAACCCTCATCGATTTGGGTTCTACCAAAGCGCTCATTGTCGATGCGATCCCTCCATGTATTCGCCCCAACGTCGTAGCCGCACATCCGATGACGGGGACGGAGCAGTTTGGTCCCTCGGCAGCGCTAGAGGGGCTTTATGCCGAAAAGGTGGTCGTACTCTGTGATCTCGAACACAGTGGCGATACCCAGCGCGATATTGCACTCCGTATCTTTCAGGCAATCGGGATGCAAATACGCCGTATGGGAGCGGCACAGCACGACCGCCATGCCGCCTTTATCAGCCATATGCCCCACATCATCTCCTATGCGTTAGCCAACACCGTTCTCGCCCAAGAGGAGAAAGAGAACATCCTCACCCTCGCAGCAGGGGGGTTTAGATCAATGAGCCGTTTGGCAAAAAGTTCGCCAGCAATGTGGGAAGATATCTTCCGCCAAAACCGCAAAAACGTCCTCCATGCCATAGAGCTTTTTGAGCTTGAGTTGCAAACCCTCAAAAAAGCACTTCAAGAGGAAAATTATGTCGAACTGCGACGGGAGATGAAAGAAGCAAACAAGCTCTACGATATCTTTAGATAATCACCATGCGAAAAGTCGGGTAACATGGGGTGTTTTTACCCCTCTTTGAATCCCACTGTTACTTTGAGAGATGTGATTATTATTGGCTCTCATCCCTTTTTCTTTCCCACTTTTTTCTTCCGCTAAGCGATCTTGTGTTTTGTGTAGATTATGGCGTATTTTTTCGAGCAATTCCGTATCGGTCGTATAGATATGTTTATACCAATACTCCGCCCTCTCAAACCGACCACTCATATACAGCGCATTGGCTCGATTGTAACGCACTTCGGGGGAGTCATGGTCCATTTGATAGCGTGCATACAGACGCTCGCTTGCACGATAATCCCCCTTTTCATACGCACTTTTGGCCTCTTGGAGGAGCTGAAAATCGAGTATCCCCGCTTCGCCTGCGGAGGGGTGAATCATGATTGCAACAACCAAAGCGCTCACCCTTACACTGTGTCGTTTACTCATCGATGAGAGGGCAAACAGTATCAACGTCATTGCAAAACCTAAAGGGTAGTAAAAGAGTGGGATATGCTCTTGAAGGCGATGTTTTTCCCGTAAATCGATCAACGTTTCATGCACTTTATCGATATCCCCCATCTCATTCACCGATACAATACTGTTGTGTTCGATCGCTTCGGAAGAGACGATAATTTTCATATCTGCATCATAGTGTAGCAGTTTGTCTTGTACCGATGCATCTGAGGATGTCGATGAGGAGGGCTTGAGGTTTCGGATCAGCTCTACCAAAATCCCCCCGTCGTTACTGCGCGGGGCAACCGAATAGAGGGTTTGATCAAATGCGATCAGTTCAATCTCTTCTCCCAACACCGTATAGAGGCTCTGCAACGCCATCTGGCGGTTTTTTTCAACCATCTCTTCACTCCCCCCCGTTTCAATGGCGATTACGATATGAAGCAATCCTCCCCGAATCGGAGTGGAGTTTATGAGTACCGGTTGAGCCATTGCAACGATCAACAATACCGAGGCTATCAAAAAAATAATATTTCGACCTTTGAGGTTCATCGACGTTTCGGGGGCTTTGAGGCGCTCAAGCATCATCTCACTCAGCCAGCGGTGGTGAAGCGGTTTTTGGGTCAGCCAAAAATAAAACAGTATCAACGTCGGCACCAAAAGCCAAAAAAGAAATTCGCTATGCAAAAAACTCACAATAACCCTTTTTGGTTACGCCCAAACAGATAGGCGAGCATTGCCAAAAATCCGATAAAGAGGGGGTAAATGTAAAAATACTCAAAATATTTACGGCTGTTCATCACCATGAAGGGGAGATGGTCACGATCGGTTTCATCTGCCCAATCCGATTCGGGATCAATAGTGGTGATATCGATCCCTATTGGGAGAGAACGAACCCATTCTTTGGGATTTTCGGAAACAATCAACACCCAGCCCATCCCCTTCTCTGAGGTAGCAAAAAAACGCTCAATCTCACGGGTAATTTTTCCTGACACTTCCGAAGACTCTAATTGCTCCACCATCGAGGTGATCCGATCATGATCACGACTTAGCGGAATCATAAGGGGAGATTCATACGGTACATACAAGGCGATCCGATCCTCGGGGCGTTGTTGTATAAAGGTGCGAACTTGTTCGATGTTTTGAGGGGTAATCGAGCGGGGATCGAGGGTAATGAGGATATCGTACCCACGACCTTCCTGCGGAATCTCCCGCACGGGGGACATAAGCGCTACAATCAGCATCGAAATCATGAGCCATTTGGCGACCCACATCCATAGCGACGGCTTTGTCTCATCACGGTTAAAAAAGGGCAAATTCGGAAAATAGATCGGGTTGGAGCGAAGGGGGCACAACGACGCGCACGCCAAAAAGAAAAAGAGGATAAAAGCGAGCTTTGGGAACTGAAAATAGATCCCCTCAAACATCGATAATCTCGAGATAAAGACGATAATACCCCAACGTCTCCTCATCGATGGGATCGACGCGAGGAGCGTATTTGTAGGGTTCCAACCGCTCAAAAAGGTTGCGGTACGCTTTTTGGGTCCGCTCGTTGTCGTGTTCAAAAAAACGGCCGATCTCACTGATTGTGTAGGCGGCGCGTTTTGGATCGCTCAAATCAATCGATCGAAGCTTCTCAAGCATGAGATGACGAGTATCGTGTTTGTGTTTTTTCCACTGTTTCATCGCCGCTAATACAAGTGTCGCAATGACGATCGCAATGAAGATCATTACACTCAAAAAATAATAAAACGAGTAGTCGTGAATCTCTACCAGCGGGGCGATGTCATTGATCGGGATATTCACATCTCTCATACTCTCCCCTCAAACAACCGACGCAGCGTCACAATCGGATTATCGTCCGTATAGAGTTTCGTAGCTCTCACCCCTGATGAACGGAACATCTCAAAGAGCTTGATGTCATGGGCATGGACACGCTCACGATAACGCTTAGCGCTTCGCTCGTTGAAATCCCCCTCCAACACCACACCACTTTCGGGATCGATGAGGGCGGTGTAACCCATCACACCAGGGTTCTCTTCAGCACGATCACGGACGACAATACACACCACTTCGTGCTTACGGGCCAACAACCGCACATCGGGTATTTCGAAAAAATCGCCGATCAATACGATCAACGACCTACGCTTTGTCCGGCGATAAAGCTCTTTGATCGCATGAGCCATATCGACACGGCGATTCAAAATCTCGGCACCAAGGACACTCTCCACCCCCTGCTGCACCGAAAAACGCTTTTTGGCGGGACGAATCTCATCGCGCAACGCTTCGGAGTAGTTGCAATGCCCAAATAGATCCCCATTGGCAACCGCCGAGTATCCGATGAGGGCGACCGCTTCGGCAACACTCTCGATTTTAGGTTTGGTGCTCCCAAAATAGAGCCCCCCACCCAGCAGTGCGACGGTGAGGAGGTTCAATTCCCGCTCTTCCCGAAACACCTTGACGTAAGGTTTTCCCATCTTTGCAGTGATGTTCCAGTCGATATGACGGGTGTCATCGCCGCTGACGTATTCACGCAGTTCGATAAAATCAAACCCCTCACCACGAAACATCGATGGGTTGTTTCCGATCCGATCCCCGATGATCTGACGGCGCGCTTTGATAAGAATGTGACGGCTGTTTTTCATTACGGTATAGGGACAACTTTGATCATTTTCTCAATCAACGCATCGGTGGTGATCCCCTCGGCCTCACCCTCATACGAGAGGACGAGACGGTGACGCATCAACTCCTTGGCGATACTGATCACATCCGAAGGATTCACAAATTCCCGTCCCCGTAAAAAAGCGACGGCACGGGAAGCTTTGAACATATCGATACTGACACGGGGGCTGGCACCAAATTGGAGATATTTTTTAATCTCCCCTAGAGCAAATCGCTCTGGATCGCGGGTCGCGGTGACCAAATCGATCATGTATTTTTCGACCGGCTCGTCGATATGAACCGATTTAACCTTCTCTTTGAGTTGCAACAACCCATCCGAAGTGATCACCGCATCGATACTCTCTGCACCACCACTCGAAATACGGCGGGCAATGGAGAGCTCTTCATCAGGGGTGTTATAGCCGACGTTGATTTTGAGCATAAACCGATCAAGCTGCGCTTCAGGGAGGGGATAAACCCCCTCATTTTCAATCGGATTTTGGGTTGCCATAACTAGAAACGGCGATGCAAGGTGAAAACTCTCATCCCCCAGCGTCACCTGCCGCTCCGCCATCACCTCCAGCAGTGCCGATTGCACTTTTGCTGGGGCACGGTTGATCTCGTCGGCAAGGAGGAGATTGGTAAAAATCGGCCCTTTTTTGATCTTGAATCCATTATGTTGCGGATCGTAGACCTCAG
>JACXUF010000134.1 GCA_014764105.1 Sulfuricurvum sp.
GAAACACTCCCCAAGACACAAGCCCATATCAGCACCTTCGATTTCAATCGGATAGAGCACGAAAATACAGAATACTATTTTCACGAGCACTACCCCCTTGATTTCGCCGATATCAAGGGTCAAGAACACGCTAAACGCTCCGCCCTCATCGCAGCAGCTGGGATGCATAACCTGCTTCTCGAAGGCTCCCCAGGGAGTGGAAAATCGATGATTGCCAAACGATTGGTACACATCATGCCGCCACTCCATAACGACGAGATACTCGAATGCGCAAAACTACAGATATTGGAGGGAAAAGAGCCTACATTCACTCCAGAGCGCCCCTTCCGATCTCCCCATCACTCCTCTACGGGAGCTAGCATCTTCGGTGGAGGTACCCACAAAGCCCAAATCGGAGAGGTGGGTTTGGCACACGGAGGAATATTGTTTTTCGACGAACTTCCCCATTTTTCCAAAACCGTTCTCGAAGCACTCCGCGAGCCCCTTGAAGACCGCCATATCCGTATCTCACGGGTGAATGCCAAAGTGACCTACAATGCTAATTTCCTCTTTGTAGGAGCGATGAACCCCTGCCCCTGCGGCAACCTCTTTAGCACCACAACCGCATGTCGCTGCACCGATTTGGAGATTAGCCGCTACCGTTCCAGATTGTCTGACCCTTTTTTGGATCGCATCGACCTCTACGTACAAATGCACACTGTAAGCCCCGAAGATAAACCAAGCGTTAACTCCAAAGAGCTTCATAAAAAGGTACGAGAAGCGTTCTTGCGCCAAAAAGCTCGAGGGCAAAGAGTTCTAAACGGTGCCCTAAGCGATGCCGAAATCGTCCAGTATTGCCCGCTGAATCCTGAATCACAACAGGTAATCGATCAAGCGATCGTAAGATTTGGGTTATCATTCAGGGCGGTGGGCAGAGTATTAAAAGTAGCGAGAACCATCGCCGATATTGAGGGATCGGCAGATATCGAGAAAACGCACGTGCTTGAAGCGTTGAGTTATCGGAAGCGCTAAGAAAGTAAAATGATGCTTCGATTTTTTATTTGACGTATGGATATTGAAATGTAAAGTACCCCTACTTTTCTCTTTGTGCTCGAAAAGTAGCAAAAGAGCATACTGCGATCCAAGAACGCTCGCATGACTTCATGAACTACAAAACCGCACGCAGCTCTTGATGTTAGATCGTGGGAGTTGTTTTTTATTTTCGCAAAATGCGAAAATGGTTGCATCAAAAATAGTATCTTGCCTTGCGACACTACCTTGAGCAAGGTCGCGTGCGTTTAACCGCAAACGCGTACCGCCAGCGATTTGTCGCAAGGCGATTTTCTTTTGGTACTTTTCTTATGAAAAAGAAAAGGACATTCATAAACACTAGAACGTCGCCACAACCCACATCGTGACAAAATACCCGCCGATAAGCAACCATGCAAACATTGCCCCTGCTGTGTAGAGCGGAGCGAGTCCAAGCCCCTTGAATTTTGCAAATCGTGTCCCCATCCCCAAAGCGCTCATTGCCATCGTGAGGAGGAACGTATCGATGATATTGATATTCTCAACCGTTGAGACTATCAATGTCGCCATTGCTTCTCCCGCATGAGCGGCACTGTATTGGGTAAGCAACGAATTAACTCCCGCCATACCGATAAAATAGACGGCGAACCATGGGATAACGAGTTTGACTCCACCGCCCGCCGTTCCATGTCTATTTGCCAAATAAGATAAATACACCCCCAAAACGATCAACATCGGCGCAATCATAATTACACGGGTCATTTTGACGATCACCGCCGCATCGGCCGCCTCTTTACCGTACGCACCACCGACTGCAACGACTTGAGCAACCTCATGGATGGTACCACCAACAAAAATACCGAACGTCCGATCATCCATCCCTGCAAATACCCCTGCGCTGTAGAGCACTGGATACAAAAACATCGCAATCGTTCCAAACAACACCACCATCGAAACTGCAATCGCCGCTTTATGCTCTTCGCTCTTCAATACCGGCTCGGTAGCCAAAACTGCCGCCGCACCACACACCGATGCCCCTGATGCGGTGAGCATCGAAGTATCGCGATCCATTTTAAAGATTTTTTGTCCTAGATAGGTACCAAGGATAAACGTGGTTGAGAGCATAATAAGCGAAACCATGAACCCCTCCATCCCCACTTCGGCAATTTGTTGAAACGTAATCCGAAATCCATAAAAGACAATGGCGAAACGGAGGATTTTTTTACCCGAAAAGGTAATCCCCCCTTCCCATCCAGTAGGGGTTTTAGAATGGAGGGTGTTGGCATAAAAAATCCCCAAAACAATCCCCACAACCAATGGAGAGATTCCAAGATGTTTGATAAACGATAGATCAGCAATCATCGTCGCTGCAGCGGCGAAAATAGCGACAAATACGATACCGCTGAGTGTATCTTTGCGCTTAGCTGGAGAAAATGGCATTAAGCCCCCTTTTTTTGAAAACTAAAAAGGGTGATTATAAAACTTTATTGCTAAGACTCTGTTAATGTTCTCACATTAGGGGACAACAATTTCCAATCGGTTAGGGATTGCTTCTGATGTAAAACCTTGCACCTTCACACCCACTTTGAGGATAAGCCGTTTTTCCAACCCATCCACAGATATTTCATCCTCTTTTGCCGCTGCATAAGTGCAGTCGGCATCTCAATATTTTCGTGAATCTGTTCTACTTTTAGCCTACTTAAATCTTGTTTTTGACATAATCATCTACCATATCTCAAATATACTGGTGGACTGAATGAACCGCAAAAAAATCTACAATCCGAACTCTACCGAACACGTAAACGATCGGCGTATATTTGGCGGCAATCCCACCGGTATTTTTGAACTTAATAACATCAAATACCAATGGGCCTATAACCTCTGGGAGATGATGCTCAACAATACGTGGTTCCCCAAAGAGGTGGACATGACCCGCGATGCGGTCGATTACAAATACCTCACCGAGATGGAGAAAACGGCGTACGACAAAGCCCTCTCCCAGTTGATTTTCATGGATTCACTCCAAACCAATAACCTCATCGACAACATCAATCCGTATGTGACTGCGCCAGAAATCAACCTCATATTGGTACGTCAAAGCTTCGAAGAGGCGCTCCACTCTCAAAGCTACGCCGTTATGGTTGACTCCATCAGCCAGAACAGTGAAGAGATTTACGATCTCTGGCGCAAAGATATGATGCTCAAAACCAAAAATGATTCCATTGCCGCTCGCTATGAAGAGCTCTCTGAAGATCCTAGCGAAAG
>JACXUF010000135.1 GCA_014764105.1 Sulfuricurvum sp.
TATAGCGGATATTTTTCACTCACCCCGTGATGAATTTCGAACCCATAGAGTGTTGTGCCGAAGATGTCGTATTTCCCTTTTTTGAGCACTTTATCCCGCTGAAACACGATGACATCGTCGATAAACCCAAGGGCTTTTTCGCAACTCGGCTCCGCCGTCTCCACACACCCATCGTCGATGATCTCGCGAAACATCATCTGATACCCGCCACAGATCCCTAGTATCTCTTTGCTACGATGTTGAAGCGCTTCAAACAGTCCCGTTTTCTTGAGCCATCTCAAATCCTCAATCACCCGTTTGCTTCCAGGGAGAATAATCACATCGAAACTCTCTAGGGAAACATTGGAGGTGATAAATTCGACAAAGATGGTTTCATCAGCAATAAGGGGTTCAAAATCGTTGTAGTTGCTCATCGTGGGGTAGTTGATGATCCCGATCTTTTTGACCGGATGGGGTTTGTTTTGGACGAAGTTTTTGAGGCTTTGGCTGTCTTCAAACCCGAGATTGAGAGGAAGATAAGGGAGGACACCGAGGACGGGAATGCCAAACCGCTCTTCGATAATCTTCACCCCCTCATCAAACAGACTCCGATCGCCCCGAAATTTGTTGATGATGACGCCGATGATATTCGCGCGCAGTTGTTCGGGAAGAAGGTTATAGACCCCCCAGATCGAGGCGAACACGCCCCCTTTTTCGATGTCGGCAACGAGGATGATTTTCGTATTGTATTTTTGCGCAATATAGAGGTTTGAGAGGTCTTTATCCATGAGGTTTAGCTCCACGGGACTCCCCGCCCCCTCACAGACGAGACACTCATACTGGGCACTTAGGTATTCGAAGCACTCATCCACGGCGGGTTTGAGGGTGTCGAGATCACGGTAGTAGTCGCGGACCTCCTTGTCGATGAGTGCTTTGCCTTTAACGATCAATGAGGCGCTGTTTCCATGCCCTGATTTGAGGAGGATCGGGTTGAGGTGGTAGCTCGTCGGGATTCCCAACACCTCCGCCTGAACATACTGAGCGATGGCGATTTCGCTTCCGTCATCACAGACGCGGGAGTTGTTGGAGACGTTTTGGGCTTTGAACACCCCGACGTTGATCCCCCGCTCCTGCAACAGGCGAGCGATCACAAATGTCAGGGTCGATTTTCCCGCATCAGAAGAGGTGCCAAAAATTGAGATCGATTTCACAACAACACCCCCGCCCCTAAAAGTAGTATTAGTAGGATATCGAGTTTCCCCTGAAGCGCCAATGCGTCCTGCACATCCGTCGCCGTGATCTCGCGACGCCCCGTGCCGAAATAGGGTTTCTCTTTCATTTTTCCAAAATAGGGGGTCGGTCCTCCGAGGGATAGATCAAGACAGAGTGCCATCGCTGCGATTGGGTATCCTGCATTGGGGCTTTCGTGGAGGCGACCGTAGTGCCATGTTTGATCGAGTCTGCCGAGCCTGCCAAAAAGGGTCAAGATGATCACCGCCGTGATGCGGGAGGGGAGATAATTGAGAATATCGTCCAGCCGCGCGCTCACTTTGCCGAACTTCTCGTAGCGTTCGTTGCGATACCCCACCATCGAATCGAGGGTATTGATCGCTTTATAGAGAAACAGCCCCACCAAACCGAACACCAAGAGATAAAACAGCGGGGCGATCACCCCATCGCTTAGATTTTCGGCATAGGTTTCGATAGCGGCTTTGCGGATGTCGCTGTCACTGAGGTTTTCGGTGTCACGGCTGACGAGGTAACGGATCGATTGTGGGTCGTTTAGGACATTTCGGACACTCTCATGGAGCATCTTCCCAGCAATCCCCATCGAAGCGATGAGTCCCAATATCCACGGGTTGCCAATCACCGAAATCGGGTAAATAATGGCTAATACGGTGGCCAACAACCAGAACACGAGCCAAAATCCACGCACGATGCTGTCACGGTAAAACCGCTTTTCAAAGGCGGTGATGAAATCGCCCATCAGGGCGACGGGATGGCGGATAAAGCGAAACTCGCCGACGATGCGGTCGGTGACATATGCGATAAGGGCTATGTCAGCGAACATAGTGCCTCCCTAAACCGTTTGAGCTCCGCAAGGCTTTTCACGGCGATTCGCAGATAACCCGCATCCAGAAAATCGAAGTTAGAACAGTCCCGCACCATGATTTTATACGGAATCAGTCTCTCTTGAAATTCTTTTGCATTCATGTGGGCAAGACGGACGAGAAAAAAGTTGGCGTCGCTCAAAAAGAGCCGCTCAAAAAGGGGTGAGTTATCGAGGAGTCTTTTGAGATACGTTTTTGCTTCGTCATTTAGCACGCGCGATTGCATACGAAACGGCTCGTCGTTCAGCGCTGTGATGAGAAAATGGCTATCGAGCGCCGAGATTTTCCATAGCGGTTCTTTGACCCTCAGGAGGCGAATGTTCTTTCGCGAAGAGAGGACAACCCCAACTCTCACCCCCGCGCATCCGTAAAATTTGGTCTGCGATTGTAAAATGTAGAGTTTGTCGTAGGTTCGCAGATAACGGGTTGCTGATGCTTTGCCGCAAAACTCCAAAAACGATTCGTCGATGAGGATTGTGCAGTTTTGGGCACTCCATCGCTCTATGAGTGTTTCGATCTCGTAGTAGTGTCCGTCGGGAGTGGAAGGGTTGACGAAGATAACAAGGGAGTTGGCCTCGACCTTTGTATCCATCGCCTCGAAACGGTTGATAAGGGTCACTTTTTTACCGTAAAGCAATGCCGCTTTTTTGTATTCTAAATAGGCTGGGGAGTAGATCGTGCAGGTGGGGTTGTCGAGAAATCGGAGTAATGCAAAAATTGCCGAAGAGCCACCGTTAAAAAGCTCCAACTCCTCCGACGTGACTTTGTAATGAGAGGCGAGCGTCTCTGTGAGTCTGTCGTAGGTTGGGTAGCTGTTGAGAGTAACACCACTAAAATCGACCATAGGGGTGATAAAGTTGATATTGCTGGAGAGATCAACCACCTCACCCACCGTACATCCGCAGTGTTTTGCAAACGCCTCCACATCCCCACCGTGTCCGTAGCCCCTCATTTGAGCCGCTTCTCCAGTCCTAGTTTCACTTCGTAAACTTCGTCGCAACACCTAGCCAGTGCCTGAGCGATGATGCCGCTAAGATCGACATAGCGGCGACTGATGGGATCATTTGGGATAACTCCCGATCCGACATCGTTTAGGACAAACACGATATTGGCGTCGATCTCTCCCAAAGTCTCTATTTCCGAAACGATCCGCATTTTCATCTCGTCATCGCCGAAACTGTGGTCGTAGGTGGCGAGGTAATAGGGCTTGTCGGTCGCAAGAGCGAGGGCCTTGGTCTCCGCTAGGCTGCTTTTACCCGATTTTTGTCCACCAAAGTAGAGTATCTTCATCGCAAAAAGCTCTCCACTTTGCGGGTGATCTGCTCTTTTGTTATGCCGTTAAGCAACGCATAAACCAGCGCACCCCCTGCGCCGACCCCCTCTTTGGCCTCCCCTTGGTCGTAGAGTCTCAGCGCAGGATGATCGGTGAGGGAGAAATCAAAATCGGCATAATAAGCATTGAGGGGAAAATCGTTCATCTCTAGGAGGGCTTTGATATCGCTTGATCTATCTTCGGCGACCCATTTGGTCGTACAGAGGGCGATTTTGGAGCTATCAAACTTCCCTTCCGTCATCTGCAGGATACGGTTGACGATGAGCAGTACACACGCCATCTGCGTCCCCCCTGCGAGGAGGATCGGGAGGTTTCGGTTTTGAAGCCCGAGGATCAGTCCAGCGTTAAAGATGAGCATATTATCCCCCACCACAGAGAGGATGTCAAAGAGATCGTCACTGTTGCCGATACGGGAGAAGGCTCGCTCGAGTACGGCGCGTTTGATGTCACTGGGATTGTTTTTGAAACTGCTGCTGAATTTATCCTGCGCGTCATACCCTAGTGCTAGCGCCGTAGCCAGCGCCGTCGTCGTCCCTGCGGGAACCGACTCGCCTAGAATGATGTAGTCGCTTTGAAGGGTGAGATTTTGGGCAAAGGCGATGGCCTTTTCAAACACCTCCTTAGCGGGGATATTTGCCCCCCTCTCGATCGAATCGCTAGGGGAAATGCCAAATGTATGGAGTCTGAAATGCTCCAGTTTTGGGGAAACTTCCAGCCCTAGGTTTAGCAGGTCGATCTGGTGGAACGGATGGAGCAGATGGACGGCGCGGGTGATGAGGGCTGGGGTGGGGACCCCTTTGGGGGTTTCGGCGATGTTTCCTAGGCTCCGCACCTCTCCAATCGCAATAAACTCCGCATCAAGTGTCGGGGTGAGATGGAGTAATCCTGGAATCCCCGCCTGGGTAATCCCAGGGATTTCGGCCGTTTTGGTGTTGCTCATGCAGAGCAAAAAATCGGCCCGTTTTCCTCGCAAGCTTTCGATAAAATCCTTGTTTCCTGTGATAGTCTTAATCATATGAGTTTCTCCAATAGTTCGTGATAATTTCCGCCGTTTCGATAACGGTTGACGCAATAAAAAAGGGTGGCATATTCGCAGTAAGGGCGAAATTCCTCTGGAGTGAGCGTTGCACCGTAGCTTTCCAGCAAAGCCACCGTTTTCTCCTCACTGTCACACCAAGAGAGAGCCACAACGGCGAGGTCAAACACAAAATCGCCGTTGCACGCCTGCGTAAAATCAACAACGCACGAGAGGCTCTCCCCTTCAAAGAGGGCGTTGTCCAAAAAGAGATCGCCGTGAATAATCCCGTCGTTGCGCAGGGGCGGGTCGATTCTGTCAAATAGTGTTTTAAAAATCGGCATATCGGACTCTTCAATCATCCACGCCAGTCGCGACCGCTCAAAGAGCCTTTCGTTGGAACTGTGCTGCGTTTGCGTTTGGGTATGGAAATTTCGTAAAAATGTCCCAATCTGCCGTATAGGATCGGTGTGTGCCGTTTTAAGACTTCGGCCAGGACACCGGCGATAGAGGATGGCGGGTTTGCCACCGATTGTCATGACCTCTCCTATGGGTTGGGATACGGGGAGTGTTTCACACTGTTTTAGCAGTTTGAGCTCCTCGTACGCTACCTCTTCGCTTGCCGTCTCAAAAATTTTCAAGACCCGATCTCCATCTAGAAAATAGACGCTATCCATGACCCCCTCATTGCTAGGTGTGATCGTGTTCACTCCCAGCGAGGCGGGCAAATCGTTCAGTGTAAGAACGGTTTTCACACCCATTCGACCACCTCGTCCACTCTTTTTTTCTCTTCCCACCCCAGCTTCAGCAGTTCGGGTTCATCAAGAAATTCTCTCACATACCCCATCGTCAGATAGCCGACCAGTTTATATCTGTCGTCGATTCCCAAAATCTTTTTGACCCGCTTGGGGCGAAGAATGCTTACCCACCCCACCCCGATATTGTGGGCGCGCGCCATCAGCCAGAGATTCTGGATCGCGCACACGACGCTGTACTCCCCTGTCTTTTTCTGGGTGGTTTGCCCCAGCACGGCTTTGGAGGGTTTTGAGTAAAGGACAGCAATATTCAGAGGCGCCTCTTTGATCCCTTCGAGCTTGAGGCTCGAATAGAGGGGACGGTCGCCGAACTCTTGGGCCGCTTTGGCGTTTTCTCTCCTAAACTCTTCATAGATCGCTTCGCGTTTG
>JACXUF010000136.1 GCA_014764105.1 Sulfuricurvum sp.
AAAAAAAGGGTTTCAAGTGGTGACCCCAAGGGGATTCGAACCCCTATGGCCAGAATGAAAATCTGGAATCCTAACCATTAGATGATGGGGCCACGTATGTGGCTAGTAAGTGGTGTCCCGTGATGGATTCGAACCATCGACCCCCTCATTAAAAGTGAGATGCTCTACCGGCTGAGCTAACGAGACGAAAATAACAACAAAGCGTTTCCAGCAACGTTTTGCGGATGGGAATTATAGCGCATGGGTACTTTTTTGTCAATACTTTTGAGAAGAAATTAGGGATAAAATAGATAGAAATGTCAAAACAAGGAGACAGAACACTCCCCCGCCAAGCTTCATCATTCCTCCCAGTATCCCGATCGGTACTCCTCAAAAAATGGTCTCACATCAATAGTTCATCGGCAGCAATATCGGATCGTATCCTTTGGCGGCGACAATCACTTCTTGTCCAATACGGTACGTTCGTGCTTCGGCAGGGCTTAACACTACCTCAACAATGTTTTCCCCAATCCCCACCGTTGCGACGCTGATAATGTCGTAATGGCTCAGTGAGAGCAATTCCCCAACAAAACTGAATTTACTGGAGAGAGTTTTTGGGATGAATACTTCGCTAGGGGTTCCCGTTTTGGCAATTTTTCCCTCTTTGATCCACAGTACCTGATCGGCGAGTTTGAACACTTCACTGCGATCATGTGAAACCATCAGCGACAAAAGCCCAAACCGCTCATGAGTACGGCGCAATTCGTCCTGAAGCTGCGAGCGCGTCATCGCATCGAGTGCCGAGAGCGGTTCGTCGAGGAGGAGCACTTTGGGTTCTTGGATAATGGCGCGTGCCAATGCGACCCTCTGGCGCTGTCCGCCGGAGAGATCGCGCGGAGTGCGATGGATCAGATCGCTCAATCTCATCGTATCGAGTACTTTGAGAGCCTTGTCTGAATCTTTTTCCCGTTGAGCAAACAAGAGATTCTCCAAAACGCTCATATGCTCAAACAGCGCATAGTTTTGAAATACAAAGCCAACTCGACGCTTTTGCGGAGGGAGGTTGATGTTGGATGCCGAATCAAACCATATCTCATCATCCACGATAATCTTTCCTGAATCGGGGGTATCTAACCCAGCAATGAGACGCATCAAGGTAGTTTTACCAATCCCAGATTCACCGAAGATCGCCCAAAAATCGTTCGCACCGAACATATGGTTGATTTCTAATAAAAACTCCCCTTTGGCACCGCGAAGTTTTTTGGTAATACAAACGTGTATCATTATATCCCCCCTCGGTGTTCTCTACCTATTTTGAGATAGACGAACCACAGCACGACGAACGAAAACGCGAACAAAATCAGCGAGTAGGCGTGCGCCGTCGTGTAATTGAGTGCTTCAACTTCGTTGTAAATTGCGATGGAGGCGACCTTGGTCTGACCGTCGATGTTTCCGCCGATCATTAGTACCACTCCAAACTCTCCGACGGTGTGAGCAAATGCAATCACTCCACCTGTTATGATGGAGGGCTTCATCGAGGGTAAAATAACCCAAAAGAGGGTGACGAGGCGGCCTTTGCCCATCGTATACGCAGCTTCGATCTGGGACTTTTCGACCCCTTTGAACCCCGCAAGAAGCGGATGAACCATAAAAGGTAGACTGAAAATGATCGATCCAATTACCAAGCCGTCGAAATGAAAGGCTAATTGATGAGCGAAGAGTTTGACCCAAAGGGCTCCCAAAAAGCCTTCCTGACTAAACGCCAACAGAAAATAGAACCCCAAAACCGAAGGTGGAAGCACCAGTGGCATCGCGACGACCGCCTCTATGAGCGAGACTAAGCGGTTTTTTGTGTATGCTAGATAGTATGCCAGTGGAATTCCCACGACGAACAAAAAGAGCGTCGTGATGATCGCTAGCTCCAGTGTCAGGCTAAAGGGTTCCCAAAAGCCCCGATCCCATAGTGCATTCATTGATTCGCCTCAATGGCAACATCGGTAGCCTTAAAAGAGATATAAACCTTTTGACCTATTATCCAAGAAGATGCGTTGAACGTTTGGGTATCGGTAAGAACCGATAGGGATATTCCTGCCGTTTTTGTGTTAATACGAGTCAACATTTCCCCCTCCTCGATCCTCTCGATATCCCCCAAGAGGGTATTGGCCATACCTTCTAAAGGGTTGCTTGAAAGAACAGGACGCGTTTCGTGGATTATTAGCGTCGCTTCAGAGCCTTCAGCAAGTCCTACTGGAGGTTGAAGGGTGATGGCACGAATGGGTATATCGCCGAGTAAAAAGTAAGTGAGGGTAGAGCCCTGCGCGCTCTTAATCTCCTGTACGGTCGCGGTAAACTCATTCTTCATTGGGTAATACAAATCCATATTGTTTAAAGATTTTACGTGCTTCTGGTGATGAAACGTACTCGGAAAAAAGTTTAGCAGTTTTATTGGATGCGCCGACAGTGGTAATTCCGTACCCTTGGACGATATCGTTATGCCATTTGGCAGGGAAGAGGAGAAATTTTCCCTCTCTTTTGAGTTTATCTGAATACCCCAGTGAAATGGGGATGATTCCGATATCTGCTGCACCGCTGCTCACAAACTGGGTTGCCTGAGAGACGTTTTCACCCAATACAAGTTTACTTTTGATTTTATCATAGATGCCTTGGCTTTTGAGAGATTCGACTGCCGCTACGCCATAGGGTGCATGTGCTGGATCGGCAATTGCAATTTTTTTGATGCTTGGATCGAGCAAAACCCCTATTCCTTTGGAAATATCGACGGCAGAACTATTTAATACAAACATTCCAACCCGTCCATAGGCATACGGTTTTGGATCGGTTGCTATGAATCCTTGGTTTTTGAGCTTTTGAACATAGCCCATATTGGCTGAGAAATACATGTCATACGGAGCACCGTTGACAATTTGGGTCATCGCTTTGCCACTCGAACCAAATGAAAATGAGACGTTTTCATTGGGATAGCGCTTTTCGAACGCTTTTTTAACTTCAGGAAAACAATAGACCAAATCGGCTGCCGCCGCAATTTTTGCTTCTGCTCCAAACGCCAATATCGGGGTGAGGATTAGTGCCACAGTACGTGCGATAATTTTTGTCATGGATAGCTCCTATTTCATTTTTGATATAACGTTAAATTCAAGCTCAACATTACACAACTGGTTCGCAAACAATGCAACATTTTCGTTATGTTTTGTATGATATACAGAAATTATAGGGAAATAGGCTTAATATTTCTTAA
>JACXUF010000018.1 GCA_014764105.1 Sulfuricurvum sp.
TGATCACTTTGAAAATGGATCATAGGCGTATGTTGCTTTAATTTGTAACTTTTACTAAACGGACTCATACTTCTCCTTTTAGAGTTTTTTTGTTAGATTGAGAACAAAATTTTTAATTTCTGTAGAGGATAAAGCCCCCTCTTTCAGGCAAAAGAACATCTGTTGGTCGCCTCCGTAGTACGCTGAATTGTTTTGTAGATAGGCATTAAAAAGAGATTTTGCTGATTTTAGTTTTTGGGTATACAAACATAATTTCACATCACTGTAGATGATATAGTCTGAATATGTTACTCTATCGGTTATGGGACTAAAATGCCTTGCTTTTGTTTTTATAACTGGGATTCCATTAATTTTTTCAACTTGTGTCAAAGAGCGCTTTCCTAGCTCTTCATCCTCTGCACTTACCCCTTGTTTCTGTCGATCCAGCTGTCGGATAAGTTCGATCTCTTGGAGACTTACACCGTGTTTTTTTAATCCTCGAATATGCGATTTATCATTGATACCCACCAATGTTTGAAAACGATCGAGTTTGACCTCGAAACGCTGGGCTATCTGTTCAATCGAACTGCTTCGATGAGCATAGTCCCCATGATGATCGACGATTTCATACTGACGAGTAGGTTTATAATCGAGTTCCAATTCAATAAATACAGGGATTTCATCCTCTCCTAAAGCATCAATTTGGCTTCGATAATCACTAACCTTCGCCCCCCACGAGAGTCGATTATCTATAAATTTGGCTTTGTTATTTTCGAGAATCTTTCTGATTTCAAACATTTCCAAATCATATCCGCCTAAAAAATAAACATATTGTTTAGGTTTTTCAACTGTTTTTAGAGGATCTACAGCTTTGTTCCCTTGTGGATAGATGATAGATGTCAGCTCTTTTTTAAGATGGTCATATTGGATGACATTCGCTAAAACGTGAATATCAAACAATGAAGCTTTTTTTCGTAATTTCGGAGAGATCTTGTTCATCTGAGAGAGTTGAATATCCGGTGACATTTTGGGATTAACCGTAATAATAATCCCTTTTGAATCATTTTTGATGTGCTCTTTGAGTGCCATATACTTATAAATCAAATCATCAAGTTCGAAGTTTTTGGTAAACTTACATTCAAAGAGATAAAGACGGTTGTTTTTAAATGCCAACAAGTCAAATTCATTATGGATCAATGTCCCTTCATTCTGAACGCCATCAAAAACGATTTCAGCAGAGCTTAGAAGATCATCAAACCCCATCTCAGAGGCAATCCAATAGATATACTCTTCGAATAAGCCCCCCTGCAAATAATTTCGATCGATCAAATAACCAGACTCATCAATAATGTCAAGTTTATGAAGCATTTGATGCATTGATGATTCCGAATCAAACGGTATATAGCTCGATTTAATCAAGGTTGAGCGTATATTTTGAAAAGATGCGAATCGTTTAAATAACCAGAAAACGGCATCTTTATCTCTTGGTAGACGACCCCGTTTATCATTAAGTGCATAGCCCAATGATTCAACATAATCTCTGATCGAAAGGGTGCGCTTTAGCTTTTTGTTTTCAAAACCATTGATTGAAATTATGTTGTATTCGTTTTCATAAGGGTTAAACGCTACAAGTGAGGTGTGTTGATTCACTGCCCGAGCACCCAAATACGCCGAGGTAGAACCAAGTGCATCGGTGATGTCAATCATTACCCTCTCATATGCTGAGGCTATATGAATAATAGTGTCCAACTTTATGGTGTTGTCTTCATCGATGACCAAAGCTGTATCAATGACAAAATCATATTTATGCTGCATTCGGAAGTTTTCCAATGCATTTTGATGCCGTGATAAATTTTTAGCGCTGGCGAGTGTATCATCGAATATCAAAATAACTCGTTTTAAGTCGGAGCCAAATTCATTTATCAGATTAAGAAGGGTGGTATCAAAAGACCCTATGATTGAGATGAGAGTCATTTTGGGTCTTTATGAAAAAATAGTAGCAAAATATATTTGTACCATTTTATTGACATGACAATAAGAAGTATTGAACCTATTGCAATAAGGTATTGTAAAGCTCCTTTAACATCATCATAATCAATTGTATTCATGCCAAATATCCCTGTGATTATCCCTGCAATCATCAGAGGGATACCCCTTTCGCTTATGTTTGCCATATGCTCGTTTAATTCAGCTTGTCTCTTCATTTCTGCATACTGAAACAACTCTGCAATCTCTTCATCCAAATCTTTGATGCTTTTTTCGACTTGCATCACATCAACAACCTTGGTATAAAGTTCTATCCCCTGCTCATGAGGGCTAACCTCACGAAAATACATTCGATTTACAAACTGAATATATCGTTTATAAAAATCGGATACTTTATCTGAAAGCTCTTGACTTTTCAATGTTGACAAGGTGGAAACTTCATTGGAAAAGCGGATAATCGAAGCTCGAATAGCCAAGGTAAGATTCATCATTTGGTAATAATGTCTTCGTATGTGTTGATTGATGACATCATGGGAAAACTTACTATCATCACTGACGCATACAAACGAATAACGAGTGATTCCATATAAGGTACCATAATCACTCCAGCGATCATAAGTCGCTAAACTAAGAGCGTTTTTTCTCATGGAGCTATTTTGGCATGATAAAGACTTACTGTCCACATAAACATATTTGTACCATTGCTCATTATCTAGATAATCATGCTTGAGTGCCGCACTCAAGGCACTATCCATAACATGCGAAATGACAAACATACGATCATCCAAAAGTGGTTTTATAGTTGATACACCAATGAGATCAGTGATGTAGGTGGGTAATTGAAACCTAGAGATAGAACGTACCGCTAAATCTTCCCTAACCATTGAGCCAAAAGTTATATCCAATGGATAAAAAGCATTTTGAACTTCATCTGCATAATTTTCATTTTTCGGATTGGCTAAAAACTGTGGATAAAGTCTACGACCAAAATCATTGATTACCAAAACGTCATCAAAACGTCTATGTTCGATATTTTTCAAATTGATTGAAAGTACAGCAACCCCTGTTTCAAAAGTGCGCAAACTAACTCCATCGATGATCAAGTCAATCGACCTCGTTGTATTTTGATCAACACGTATCGTAAATTCAAACTTTTGATTTTCATACTCTTTTTTTTCAAAATAAGAAGATGGATCATTGCGATCAACGCTGTCGCTATCATTGTATAAAGTACGTTGAACAAATTCATGAAAATAGTGGTATTCATTGTATGCTTCACAACTTTCAGATATATCAAATTTTTGATACTTCCATCCATGGTTTTCAACATCTATTGGTTCGTTTTCCCATCTAAAGGGGAACATAAACGTGTGATAACTATAAACTGAATAATCTATTTCACTGCAATTATTTATCATTTTGAATCATTTCTTAAAAACTTAGAGTTAGATTATTTCCAATATGTGCTGAAAATAATCTTGAGCATCATTAAACTAGCAACGTCTTCTAGTCATGTGCAATTGGGGATATTTAATGGGGTCATCTCTTGAAAGGTGTAGATTTATTGTTTATGTTGGATACTTCTTTAACAACTCAACTATTGATCTGCGTCAATAACTAAAATTCATTAATCCGATAGTATACATTATCAAAAATTCCATCATATGAGATAAAACATGTCTATATTTTTTAATTCAATTCCACCCATCCGCATGAGAGATCCTCTGGCTGATATGTTAGGAGCTGCCCCTAATGGAATCATGAGCTACAGCTATAGTGACTGTGTCAAACTCGCAGGACACTCTTGCCCAACGGTCGCAGGAATCTATCTCATGCTTCAAAAAGGGCTTAAAGAGCTCTACGGTGATGATCTGCCAGAGCGAGGCAACATCCGTGTATCGATGTCAGGGAGATTAGGAGAAGGGGTTGTAGGGGTGATGGCAAATGTTGCATCCTTTATCACTGGAGCTACCGACAACAGCGGTTTTCATGGGTTAAACGGAGCATTTGATCGACGCAATCTATTATCGTATGAAGCTGATATAGTCGGAGATATAGCATTAAAGCGATGTGACAACGGCAAAAAAGTGACCCTTTCGTACAATCCTAAAATTATTCCATCTGATCCTAAAATGGCGAGTTGGATGCAGATGATCCTATCTGGCAATAGCGACTCAAAACTCAAACAACAGTTTCAAAGCGCTTGGCAAGAGAGGGTGAGACTCATTTTAACCGACTATGCTAACCACCCAGAGCTTGTCACATTAACATCAGAGGATTCATTAGAATTACCCTAAGATACCGCCCAAAGCTCTCTTAAACCCACTATCTGTTAGAATTTCGAAAAAAACGAGGAAAATAGTATATGCTCCGTTTTGCTCCAAGCCCGACTGGAGATATGTGCGTTGGCACTCTTAGAGTCGCTTTGTTTAACTATATATGCTCGATTCAGCGCAAAGAGCCACTGTTAATCCGTATTGACGATACCGATAGTGAACGCAATATCCCTGGAAAAGAGAAAGAGATTTTTGAGATTCTCGACCTTTTTGGTATTCAATACCAAGAGCAACAACTTCAAAGCAATAACCTCCGGTTTCATCGCGCCATGGCATTGCAGCTCCTCCAAGACAAAAAAGCATTCAACTGTTTTTGTACCCCCGAGCCCATCGAAGCGAAACGTTACGACGGAGCCTGCGAAAATCTACCTGCCGAAGAGGTGATTGACAACCCCCTCCCTTTTACAATTCGACTCAAAAAACCGAACCATCCGATCACGGTAACCGACTTAATCAAAGGGGAGTCGACGTTTACTCCAGATGAGATCGACAGTTTTGTATTGATGAGTGCCAAGAAATATCCGACCTATAACTTTGCGTGTGCAGTGGATGATATGCTCTATGATGTCTCCCTTATCATACGAGGAGAGGAACACCTCACCGACACCCCTAAACAAATCGCAATCCATGAGGCGCTCGGATATACGAAAAAAGTGGAATACGCCCATCTGCCGATCCTCATGGGGGAGACCGTAAGTATCAAATGGCTCCTCGAAGAGGGATTTTTGCCAGAAGCGATCAGTAATTACCTGATTTTACTGGGAAACAAAACGCCGTGTGAAATTTTCAGTCTTCAAGAGGCGATTAAATGGTTCGATTTACGATTGCTCTGCAAAGATCCTATCCATTTTGACATCGAAAAACTGCGAGCCATCAACCGTGAACACCTGCGTGGGCTCAATCCCAAAGAGCTCTCTCGCTACATTGGATTCGCCGACGAAGAGATCGGAAATCTCGCTAAACTCTTCCTCGAAGAGGCAAGTACTCTCAAAGAGCTTCGGGTAAAAGTGGGTGCGGTATTCGCCCCTAAAAACGTTCCTGACGAATACAAAGAGGAATTCGAACGTTTGCGTGATTTAACCTTAAAAGCTCCCCATTTTGACGATTACGAATCGTATAAAACTTATCTGATCAACCTAAGCGGACTCCAAGGGGAAAATCTCCTTAAGCCGCTCCGACACCTCATTAGTGGTGCCGAGAGTGGACCGGAGTTGGCTGATCTGTATATGTTTGTGAAAAATTATCTCAAAGAGGTGGCAAAATGATAGGTGGAATACTCTCAGGGATCGGCGGAATCGTCCATTCGCTTGTGACGGTCTATATTTGGATCGTGATTATCGGAGCACTGCTCACATGGGTACGTCCCGATCCGTATAATCCGATTGTGCAAACCATCTATCGACTAACCCAGCCATCATACGATTTGATTCGTCGCCTTATGCCTACTGTATTTAACGGTATCGATTTGGCTCCGATCATTTTGATCGTGGCGCTGAATGTCATTGACGTTATTCTCGTCAACATCATTAATGCGTTGGCTGTGGGATGAGATCGGTATTTATTGCCCTGCTCTTATGTGAAACCCTTTTTGGTGGGATAACACTCGATCAAATCAACGATAAACCTTCATCACGTGCAAAAAATTTCCTCATATGGCAATTTTTAAAGCAAGATGTCAATGCATCCGAAGCATCAGAAGCCTTTTATCAAATTGATACGGTCAATGAACGTTTTTTGTTTGATTATGCGGCAAAAACAGATGAAGTGGAGATCCGATATACCGCCGAATGCATGCAAAAAACCTCGACAGAACTGATGAATATCGAGCAAGACGATTGTCTCTATCTCGCCCTTTCTCCCATCAAAGCACAACATTTACAAAGTTATGAACGTGAACTGCTGGCAATGCGGCTCGGGGATCGTTTTGGTGATGTCCAATGGCTTCGGACGATGAATCACAACAACCACTTTACCCTCTACAGCGATTTAGAACCTTCACTTAGACTCTTTCTGATCTCTGGAAACCATTATCGTCAAGATCATTTCAACCATTTTGTTGACGATGAAACACTCTCGCGGCTTACTACAATGCGAGGGTTTAATCAGCTTGTCTATCTGACAACGACCGATCCGAAAATGACAATGCTTCAAGAATCTCTGAGCAATGTGAGCGGAGGCTATTACGACCCCCAAACCCATTTTTACCTTGGGATCAATGCGCTCAAATTTAAACATATCAATAATGCCCTCTTCCATTTCAGAGAGGCAAAACGTCGTTCTGTCTCACAGATCGAAAAAGACAAAAATACATTTTGGATATACCAAATTACTTCAGACGAAAATACCCTCAACGAATTGGCCGCCTCTTTGGATATTAACATGTATACCTTATGGGCGCGTGAGAAATTGAACATCGAGACACAAAACTATTTTACAACTCTCCCCACTCCGGATAAAGGGGGATTCAAGGGGGATGATCCGTTTGAATGGAACCGTCTTTATAAAGAGTTGGTCAATACCCCCCCCGAAAAGCTCTATGAACTGATCGAGCAGTATGACGGCGAGGACTCTTTGGCGGTTCAAGCTTACATGATCGAGCGTGCTTATCTCCCTTATATCCATAACTATACGATGCCATACGATCAGTATATGCAGGGTATTTCAATCGAACAAAAAGCGATGCTCTATGCCCTGATGCGCCAAGAGACGCGGTTGATACCGGGGCTTATCTCCCGTTCGTTTGCATTGGGGTTGATGCAGATGATGCCGTTTAATGTCGATTCGATCTCCAAAATCCATCCGCTTAAAATCACATCGTACGATGATATGTTCAATCCAAAGTTCAATATCGCCTACTCGATCGAACATATGAAGCACATTGATAATACCCTCTTTAATCCGGTGCTTAAAGCATATGCGTATAATGGTGGGATCGGCTTTACACGACGTCTTTTGTTAAGTGGTGCCTATTTTAATCCTGGAGATTATGAGCCGTTTATGAGTATGGAGCTTGTCGGAAATGCAGAGAGTCGAGAGTATGGCAAGCGGGTACTTGCAAATTACGTGATCTACAAAAAGATTCTAGGGGAAAATGTCTCTATCGGAGCTATTTTTGATAATTTAATACAACCTGACCAGTCTGATTATTTTCGAGCTTCAGAGCTAAAGAGGTCGATGTTGAAGGCTCAAAACCCATAAGATAGTATCGATTCCAGTTATTTTTGATTGGAATCAAGGCGCGTCTTGGATCATTTTGTTTAAGCTCTTCAAACACCTTTGCCTTCTTTCCGTTCATTGAGAGTGTATAACCGTAGGTTTCGAGATCCCATTTTTTGGTATCGAGATTCCCCTTGTCAAAATAAAATGCCCCGATAAAATACTCACCCTCTTTATACTGTTCAGGAAAGATCGGGTTCAAATAGACGGTTGAGAAAATCGCTTTGGTTTCGAGCGATTGCACGATCGTTCCGGTTCTTAACTGCTCAACTGCACGTTCGTGGCTCTCATCCATACTAAATAGATCAAATGCCCCTTTTTGTGAACATCCACTCAACATCAATAATGCAGATAAAGCTAACCATGAAAATCGCATCTCATTCCTTTGTGATCATATTAAGGGGATTATACGCCAAGAAGGCTTAGACTTCATCATCTTACAGATTTTCCCACTAAACCTATTTTCTATCTTTTTTAATCCACATGTGAGCGTTCATTACTTACAAAACATTTCATCTCTTTAGAAAGTTTAAACAGAACCTTCACTATAATATCCCCCATTTTAATTGAGGTCACTTTTTTGAAAAAACGTTTAGCAGTTGCATTTACCGGTCCCTCTAACAGCGGAAAAACCACATTGATCCTCAAGGTGGCACGCAAGCTGATCTGCGAACACCATTTGGAGGTCGCTATCATCAAAAACGATCCCAAAGATAAAGCACAATTTGACATTCCGGGAAAAGACAGCTACAAATTCAGTAATACTGGCGCCGAAGTGATCGTCACCTCCCCAACCCGTACCACCTATTTTTCACAACGCCACAAAGAACTAGACGAATTGGTTGCACTTTTTGGAGAGTTTGACGTATTGCTCGTCGAGGGGCTGAAAAATCTCCCCCTCCCGCGCATCAGTATTTTTCGGGGGCAAATTGATACCGACTATTTTCCCTACATGAACGCATTGGCGATCGATGAGAGTATCGACACATCCCTCTATACGATTCCCGAGGGGATCGACATCCTCGATCTTAACAACCCAGATCAAACCATCGAATGGATTTTAACACACGCAAAGGTTATGAAATGAATCTAATTTTAGAAGCTATCCAAAAAAGTGCCATACGGATAAAAAAAGCAATTGATGTCAAAGACATCGGCTACTCTCAAGAGCAAAATAGCTCTGGTGAAACCCAACTGCAACTCGATATCCAAAGCGATTTGATCATCGAAGAGGAGCTTAGTCGTGTTGTCGGAATTCACACGATTGCCAGCGAAGAGAAAGAGCATCCTATGGTGCTCAACGAAAGCGGTCATTATTGTATCGCATTTGATCCGCTTGATGGCTCATCACTCGTAGATGTCAACCTCAGTGTCGGTTCAATCTTTGGTGTCTATGAGGGGGAATTCAGCCCTTCCAAAATGGTTGCGTCGTGCTACGTTGTCTATGGTCCGCGCGTTGAGCTGGTTTTTGCCGACAAAGAGAACGTTTCTCTCTACCTCCTCCAAAACGGTGAGTTTGAATTCGTCAAATATCTATCTTTAAACAAAAGGGGGGGGATTATGGCACCTGGCGGGACTCAGCAGTTCTGGGCACCGTACCATAAAGCGATGATCGACAGCTTTTTCACGCGCGGCTATCGCCTACGCTATTCCGGTGGTATGGTTCCCGACTTGCACCAAATCCTCCTCAAAGGGGGTGGTTTGTTCAGCTATCCGGGTGCGAGCGACAAACCAGAGGGGAAGCTTCGGATGCTGTTTGAGGTATTCCCGTTTGCCTTTATCTTTGAAAGAGCAGGCGGTAAAGCGGTAGATGGACTAAAGCGCGTATTGGAAAAAGAGCCACGTCACGTTCACGATACCAGCCCCTGTTTTTTCGGTTCAACCGATGAGGTGAATGAGGTTGTGAGTGTCTATACAGCAGCACAGTGAGTACGAAGAGCGTCTCGATGAAGCGATGAGCGCATTAAAATCGTGTCAACAGGAACGCTCATTGGAGAGCTGTTATATGTGTGAACAGTGCATCGGATGTGATATCCGCTCAACATACATACGAGCCGTTTATGAGAGTATGTCCAAAGGTGAAACCGGCGGGTTTGATTTTTAACAAGGAAAATATAATGAAAAACTACATAACCACTCCTATCTATTATGTCAACGGTGAAGCCCATATCGGACACGCTTACACCACTTTCATCGCCGATTCTCTTGCACGATACTCCCGTCTTTTGGGAAATGAGACCTATTTTCTCACTGGAACCGACGAACACGGTCAAAAGATCGAAGAGTCTGCGCAAAAACAGAACAAGCCAACCAAACAATTCGCAGATGAGATCAGTGCGACGTTTCGAAACCTTTGGGATGAGTTTGATATTAGTTACGATCAATTTATACGAACGACTGATGAAACCCACAAAAAAGGGGTTCAAGTGGCATTTGCCAAAATGTTTGAGAATGGTGACATATACAAAGATTTCTATGAGGGGAACTACTGTGTCAGTTGTGAAACCTTTTTTCCCGAATCTCAGCTCATGGATGGAGGATGCTGCCCCGACTGCGGCAGAGCGACCACGATTGTCAAGGAAGAGAGCTATTTTTTCCGCCTCAGCAAATACGAAAAGCCCCTTTTGGACTACTACGAAGCCCATCCTGAATTTATCCTCCCAAAATCGCGCCGTAATGAGGTGATGAGCTTCGTACGGGGCGGACTGAACGATCTCTCGGTCACCCGTACCAGTTTCAGCTGGGGTATCCATTTGCCCGAAAATTTAAATGAGCCCAAACACGTTATGTATGTTTGGCTCGATGCGCTGATGAACTACGTCACCGCATTGGGATACGGCACAGATGAATCGAAAATGGGGTTTTGGCCTGCCAATGTTCAGCTAGTTGGAAAAGATATTCTCCGCTTTCATGCGGTCTACTGGCCGGCATTTTTGATGAGTCTCGGATTGCCATTACCGCACCACATCGGAGCGCATGGATGGTGGACGCGCGACGGCGAAAAAATGTCCAAATCCAAAGGGAACATTGTCGATCCGCGTGAGGTCTCCAAACACTACGGTGTTGAGAATTTCCGCTATTTCATGATGCGTGAAGTTCCGTTCGGGCAAGATGGCGATTTCTCGCAACGTGCCCTAATAGACCGTATGAATTCTGACCTCTCTAACGATTTGGGGAACCTCCTCAATCGTATCATCGGTATGAGTGAAAAATACTCTGATTTTGTCATTAACAGCGCTCATGTTACACAGTACCATGCTAAAGAGTTAGACGATGCTTCTACGATTTTGGATTCACTCCACACCTATTTCGATGAACTGCAGCTTCACCGATTCCTCGAAGAGTTATGGAGAGTTTTCACCATCGGAAACAAAGCGATCGAAGAGCACGCTCCGTGGGTCAAAATCAAAGAGGGGCGCAACGATGAAGCTCTCGCTACGGTAGCGTTGGTTGCCAATCTTCTCGCCAAAGCTTCGATCATGCTTCATTCCATCATGCCGCAAACAACCAAAACGATTGCCGATGCCCTCGGATTCGAGATCACTACAGAGAGTTACATCAAACTCATCACCGACAGAGGGTTGCTCGATACCTTTACGATCAAAAAAATCCCCCCCCTCTTCCCCCGCATTGAAGAGCCGTTGATGCAAGAAGCCCCCAAAGCGATGATCGAAGAGGCGTCGAAAGCAGAACTAAAACCGAAAATGGAAGATAAAAAAGAGACCACTGTCAGCGAAGAGGGTCTTATCACCATCGATCAGTTTTTCCAAAGCTCCATTAAAATCGGTACCGTTTTGGATGCTGAAGAGGTTCCAAAAAGCTCCAAACTCCTCAAACTCAGAGTCGATTTGGGCGAAGAGACTCCGCGCCAGATCGTTGCCGGTATCCGAGAGTATTACAGTGCCGAATCGCTCATTAATACCCAAGTGTGTGTGGTTGCCAACCTCAAACCGGCAAAATTAATGGGATTGCTATCAGAGGGGATGATCCTCGCAGCGAAAGATTCTGAGGGGCTATGCCTTGTACGTCCCGAAAAAACACGCCTTAGCGGAAGTTCGGTGGGATGAGACTTGAGAATATCCTCGCACTAACCAAAGGCTCTTTGATTGGAGAGCCTTTGGTTACCCTCTTTGAGAATGTTGTATTTGACCCCTCCAAAGTGAAGCGTGGATCGTTATTTGTCGCCTATTCCCCTGATGATATCCCAGAAGCGCTCCAAAATGGCGCGTATGGGGTTATGTTTGACCGCCCCACCCAAATCAGCGATAGCGAAATCGCATGGATTAAAGTCGACGAGATCGACAGCGCACTCAAAAAACTGATCCGTTTTTATCTCCTCGAAAAAGAGCTTCAGGTCTATTCGTGCGACCCAATCACCCTCAGTCTCTCAACAATGATCTCAACCCCTCCCACGTTTTGCAACATCGAAGGTTCCATGCGCGATATTTGGGAGAAGCTTTGGCCGTTGGAGAAAAAATCGATCGTCCTTTTCTCCCCTGCACTCACCGATCCCGATATTTTTATCGAATATTCAACGCTCATCCGTGCGCAAGAGAGCACCATTACGATTATCGAACAAACCCTCTTTGAGACCTCGTTTATCCATAACGATACATTTTATGAGCGCCAGATGCTCTCGCCGTTCTTTATCCCCTATTTGGAACATCTCCTTTTTTTCTACACTTTTTTGCGGATACCGTTTCAGATTCGGGGATTCGGAAAAATGGGTCATTTTATCCCCGTATTTACCAATTCGCGCTTGGAGAGTAAAGAGTTCGGGAGTAGTGATCGGGTGGTTATTTTTGAGCCGTATTTGGAGCTGATCGACGAACAGATCGATTTTCTCGATGCTCAAGCTTCGTGGGCAAAGATCATCTATCTCCTCCCCGAATCGATGAAATCGCATCTCACCATCGGTGTCGAAAATATCTTTTTTTATCGCTATTCCGAAGAGGTTTTGAGCATCTTACAATCCAAAGCGTTCCATTTCGCCCTCGTCGCAGGGGTTGATAAGGGGATTTTAAACCCATTGCGCTCACCCATGAAACAACTTGAACTCGATTTTTAGGAGAAACCCATGAACAGACGTACCTTTATCACCGGAGGTGTCACCGCTTCAATGGCATTATTGTTAAACGGATGCCATAACAGCAACCGTCAAGCGATCGATTACTCCAAACACCCCTCTCAGATTGCGGAAACTTCCTCAGCGACCAACAGTGTCAAACAAAAAAAGGTGACCATCCGACTCGCTACGAGCTGGCCGGCGGGATTTCCGATTATGGGGACTGGAGTCGAGCATTTTGCCGAACGGGTCAAAGCGGCTAGTGGCGGCAGTCTCATCATTAAAATCTATCCCAAAGAGACTCTCGTCCCTGCTTTGGCGGTATTTGATGCCGCCAGTGCCGGAGAGATCGATGCGTTTCACTCAGGTCCGTACTACTGGAAAGGGAAAAATAGCGCCTTTGCCCTTTTTAGCGGTACCCCCTTTGGTCTCACATCAGAAGAGATCAATTCATGGATGCTTTTCGGCGGTGGGATGGAGTTTTGGAGGGAGATGTACGCCAAACATAACCTCTATCCCCTGCTGGGCGGAAATACTAATGTTCAAATGGGGGGATGGTTCCGCAAACCGATCCGAAGTCTTGCCGATCTAAAAGGGATTAAAATGCGAGTTCCTGGGATCGGTGGCGAGGTGTTTTCCCGATTGGGTGTCAATCCGGTTCTCCTTGCCGCAGGGGAGATATACCCTGCCCTAGAGCGTGGTATGATCGATGCTACCGAATGGGTGGGGCCTGCCCTAGATTTACAAATGGGATTTCATAAAGTTGCCAAATACTACTATGCCGGATGGCACGAACCCGGATCAGTACTGGAGTTAACCTTCAACAAAAACGTATGGGAATCTCTAAGTCCGGAACATCAAGCGATTCTCCAAATCGCCTCGGATGAGATGAATACTCGGATGTCTTTGGAGTTCCATGCCAAAAATCTCAATGCCCTTCAAGAGATTAAAAAACTGGGTATTGCTATTCAAACATTTCCCAATGATGTCAATCACGCCGCCTATCAAGCGCTTCAAGAGTATTTAAAATCCGAAAGTGCGGCAAACGATGATTTTAAACGGGTGTATGAGAGCATGGAGAGTTATCTCCAAAAATCGCGTGCTTGGAGCAATATTGGGCTAGGGGCATTTCTTAATACACGAGAGGTCTGATCCTCTGTAGTGTCTTTCGACGCTCTCGTTCATCGCTTAGATGGTGACGAACCAATTCATGGAACTCCTTGGAGTGGTTCATGTGACGTAAGTGGGCTAGCTCGTGAACAATGATATAGTCAATCTGTTCATACGAGAGTTGCATCATCATCGTATTGAAAGTAATAACGCCGTGGCTGTTACAACTCCCCCATCTACTTTTCATCCTTCTAAAGCGTATCTCTTTGGGGTGTAAATCCATCTTGCGCGCATAATACTGCACGCGTGAAGGAAGAGAGATTTCCGCCTCTTTTTTGTAAAAATGATAGTAATATTTTTTAATATCATCACAATTTTGACTTTTTTTAACCCTATTGTACAAATTCGGAAGATTTTCTAAAGTATAGTTCTCTCCCCGAAACCGTATACACTCCCCAAGTTGCGGTAGATTTGGATCATCCGCTAGTCCTTCTAGTTTTTCACGGATCCAACGCTCCCGTAATTTTAAAATACGACGTACGGCACTCTCGTTTTTGAGTGGCGTACGCACTTTGATCTCACCGCTATGGGTTATACGGATATAGGTGTTACGGTTCTTCGGTCGGTACTCAATGATGATAGCAGAGGTAAAAGCGTCAAACATACTCAATAGGATCAATTGCTCCGGCACGTTCAAAGCCTCGTAAACGGAGACGGCAACTATCGCATACTCCGCATCCCTTCTCCTCATTTTGGTAACAACTCCACGTCAGATGGAGTGGTGCGTCCATTTTGATCGCCTCTTCAACGATTTGGGATTTTTGCAGATGTACGAGTGGCATCTCGATCGTGATATTCGTTGTCTCTTTTGTCCCCAAATTTGCCCCTTTTTGAAATGCCTCTATAAATGTCTCACGACAATCAGGATAACCGCTACTATCCTCTTCGACCACCCCGATAGCAATAGCAGAGCACCCCTCTTTCTCGGCAATCGCCGTGGCAATCGAGAGAAAAATACCGTTTCGAAATGGTACATACGTGATAGGCACTCCCACTTCGATCCCACCCGTCGGGACATCGATAGTGTGATCGGTTAAAGCAGAGGATCCGATGGCTTTGAAAAAATCAAGATCGATCTCGTATTGTTCTAATACCCCTAAATCCTCACAGATAGCACGAAAGCAGGAGAGTTCTTTGCCCACCGTCCGTTGTCCGTAGTTAAAATGAAGTGCGACGATTTCATAGCCGCGTGAACGCATGATGTAGGCGACTAGAGTCGAATCCATCCCACCGCTCATGATACAAAGTGCTTTTTTACTCATACATATCCCTTTATATGATTTTAGCAAGGGATCCCTTATGCTACAATGTCATTATGATAGAACTAGATAACCAAACCGAAAGAAACTACGATTTTCAGTTGATTGAAAATATCGCCAATTATCTAAGTGGTGCAGAGATTGAGCTGATCCTCACCGATAATAACGAAATTGCCAAAATCAACCATGAGTTTCGCAATATCGACAAAGCCACCGATGTCCTGAGTTTTCCGAGCGATCCGTTTCCTGGTGCGCCGTTGGGTAGTATCGTCATCAGCGTCGATAAAGTAGATAGCGTAGCTGCCGAATTAGGGCACAGCCAAAATGATGAACTCGCCCTCCTCTTTATCCACGGAATGCTCCATCTGATGGGCTATGATCATGAAGTCGATAACGGCGAAATGCGTGCTAAAGAGATCGAATTGATCGAGAGATTCAATCTCCCCAAAAGCCTAATCGTCCGAACCATCGAAGGGTAGGCTTACTTTTTAAGGGTTTCGAGAAAAGTATATTGAAAACACCCATTTTTGAGTAAATTGTTATTTTGTTGGTTGTGTTGAATTTCAGAAATTGGTTGTCTTTTGAAGATGTTGAAGGTGTCCACTAGGGGACCAGCCTGATGGACTTGCTGACTAAGACGTCCGTTTCCTTTTTAGCCACCCTTTGATCTCCTCTTTAAAGAAGAGTAAAATAGTGCCGATTATGGCAACAGCAATTTGAAAGATAAGAAATCAATCCATTTTGGCCTCCGAGATATTGGATACCACAAAGCCATGACGCTTGGACATGCGGGAACGCCCTCCCTATAACGAAAAAAAGCCCTGAACGGTTTCCCGCCCAGAGCTTGTCCAAGTTATATCCCAATACTCAGCTTAGTCAGCCATTTTAAAACCCGACCGATACTGAGGTGGTCTAATCCTCTCGATCTGATGGAATTGTCACACTGTTTCACTTAATTTCAGTTTAGGTTGTAAACCGGAA
>JACXUF010000137.1 GCA_014764105.1 Sulfuricurvum sp.
AATGGATCAAACCAATCGTTCTCAAAAGCATACCCTTCGGAACGTAAAAATGTCACAATGTCGCGAATATCTTCACGAACATAATGCTCAATGAGGAATTTATCGTGCAATTGGGTTCCCCAGCGTACCAGTTTATGTTTGTACGGTTTTTTCCAAAAAAGCGACACGAGGGTACGAATGAGGAGCATCTGCACAAGTGACATCTGTGCATGCGGTGGCATCTCAAAACCACGCAACTCTAAAATTCCCAATCGTCCCGTCGAGGAGTCGGGAGAGTAGAGTTTATCGATACAAAACTCGCTTCGGTGAGTGTTTCCCGTCAAATCGGTGAGCATATGGCGGAAAAGCCGGTCGGTGAGCCAAAACGGGAGATTTCCCCCATCAGGGATTTGGTTAAAGGCAATTTCAAGCTCATAGAGATTTTCCAACCGCCCCTCATCGACACGCGGTGCCTGAGAGGTAGGTCCAATAAACTGCCCTGAAAAAAGGTACGACAAGCTGGGATGGTGCTGCCAAAAGGTGATCAGCGAGCGTAATAGCTCAGGATTACGGAGCAACGGACTGTCACTCGGAGTAATTCCGCCGATCGTAACGTGGTTCCCGCCTCCCGTACCGCTTTGCTTTCCGTCTTGCATAAATTTGAGGGTTCCCAAACGCGACTGATGGGCATCCTCATAGAGGGCATCGATCACTTCAGTAAGTTCTCCCCAACTCGATGTCGGATGGATATTCACCTCGATTACCCCTGGGTCAGGAGCAACCCGAATCTTCTCGATCCGCAGATCGCTAGGGGGCTCATACCCCTCGATCACAACTGGCATGTTGAGCGCTTCGGCGGTCTCTTCAATGGAGGCGATCAGATCCAAAAAGGCTTCGGTGTGGTTGATTGGAGGGAGAAAAATAAAGAGTTTTTGCTCCCGTATCTCGACACTCAAAGCGGTACGAACAAACACCTCATAATCTGTAGTTGTTTTGGTCGCGCTACTCGTCTGAGTGGCACGTGCTTTCACGGCAGTGTGATATTCACCCAGCGAAGGAAACGCACCAAATAGATCGGGTTCAAAACTCTGCTCCAGCTCCACCTGTGGTTTATAGGTCAATGAATCCAAGGGGAGACGAAGCCCTATCGGAGAGGTTCCAGGCGTGAGAAAGAGCTGAGTACGACGAAATTCCCATCGACAGGTCACCCAACGTGTCATCCCCCAGTTTAGTGGCAATACGAATCCCGCTGGTTTATCGATTCCACTGGAGAGTCGATCGGCGAGCGCGCGCCGCTCCAGCGAATCTTTGAGAGTTGCTTTGAGCGGATCGACATCGATGGGGAGGATCGACTCTTGAAAAAGCGCCACAAGAGGATCGTTGTAGGCATCGTGGATATTTTGATCGCTGACCCCCAAATTGAGGCAGAGTTTAGCTAAAAACTTCCGCGCATCTTCGAGGGTATAATCGAATGTCTGATCCAAACTCGCCAATAACTCGGGGTTCTTCCAAATCGCTTGACCATCTTTGCGCCAAATGATCGTAGACATCCATCGCGGTAACGGCTCTCCCGGATACCATTTCCCCTGCGCGTGATGGAGGAGTCCCCCCTTGCCGAATGTTTTGAGGAGTCGGCGTGCGAGGACGTTTGCCAGTTTTCGTTTGTGCGGACCGTCCGCCTCGGTATTCCACTCTGGCGATTCCATATCATCGATGGAGACAAACGTCGGCTCTCCCCCCATCGTGAGTCGGACATCGTTTGCCATCAGCTCACGATCTACCTCATACCCGAGGGCATCGATCGCCTCCCACTGCTCGGCACGATAGGGTTTGGTGACACGGGGAGATTCAAAAATACGTGTTACGGTATTGGAGAAGGTAAACTCAACCTCACACTTATCCATAGCCCCCTCAACCGGTGCAGCACTCTCTGGGCTTGGGGTGCACGCCAGTGGTATGTGCCCCTCTGCGGCAAAAAGACCGCTCGTTGCATCCAATCCAATCCATCCCGCACCAGGGATATAAACCTCCGTCCATGCGTGCAGATCAGTAAAATCTTCCGCCGGACCGCTCGGACCGTCCAACGAGGCAACATCAGCGGAGAGTTGTACAAGATAGCCCGATACAAACCGTGCCGCAAGACCCAAATGTCGGAGCACCTGCACAAAGAGCCACGCAAAATCACGACACGATCCTGTTCTACCTTTGAGAGTAACCGCACACGTTTGAACACCGGGTTCCATTCGGATGGTATAGCTTAGATACCGATGGATCTTCATGTTCAGCTCTACCAAAAAATCGATGATGTTGCGCGGAGTTAAATCGATCGATTTCACAAATGCACCAAGACGCTTCCCATGTTCAGTGATCTCAAGATAGGGGGTCAACTCTTTTTTGAGCTCTTTTTTATAGTCGAACGGAAAGTTCGTCGCATACTCTTCGACGAAAAAATCAAACGGGTTGATACTCACCAACTCCGCTTTCACCTCAACATCAATGGCAAGTTCCGTCGTCTTTTTCGGAAAAACGATCCGAGCAAGATAGTTGCCGAAGGGATCTTGCTGCCAGTTAATAAAATGATCTTTAGGTTTGATATTCAACGAATAGGCCTCTATAGGCGTACGGCTATGAGGCGCTGGGCGCAGCCGAATCACATGAGGGGAGAGATTAACAGGTTTATCAAAAGCATAGTGAGTTCTATGAGAGAGGATAACTTTGAGCGACATCGGATTCCTTTGCGTGTACAACAACGTTAAATTATCAGCAAGGATAGCACAACTTGCTCCAAATTATCGAATATCGACTGATTAGAAAACGACCAAATCGAATTAAAATACAAATTCACACGTTTTATATTATAATAAATTCCCATAAATAAAAGGGTGAGCGAATGGAATGGATCGAATTTTTAGGAACTGGCGGCACCCGAACACCAACACAGGGGACAACTTGTTTACAAGTCAGTGATCATTGTGTTATCGATGCGGGCAATCTCATCAATACATTTGAGGACGATGTTTTTACAATCGAGCATATCTTTCTCACCCATTAACACCTCGATCACATTATCTATATCCCTTTTCTCGCCGATCTTTTTGTCACCCACAAAAGCATCTCCCTCAAGATCTACGGTCTCAAAGCGACCCTCGATGATTTGCGCCGGTTTATTTTTAACCATCG
>JACXUF010000138.1 GCA_014764105.1 Sulfuricurvum sp.
GAATTGCCGAGGATTCATAAGCCTCTCTTCGACACTTTTCCCTGCATATTTATAGCGATTCGTTGAACGCAATTTGCCATAATAAGGTTTAATTAGGGTCGATTTTAGTGCACGGTTCAATACGGCGGTGTGGGAGTAGCCGTTTCGAGCATCATCATCAATCCCTATGGAAGCGACACGCTTTTCATAGCTCCACTCCTGAGCAAAATTCATCAAAGAGCATTTGGCAAGAATCGTATAGATGTAGTATCCTATATCAGTGTGTTTAGTGAGGAGCAAAGGTTCGATCTCGTCATAGGGGAAAAAGGAGTATACGGGGATAGAACCGAGAATTTTCCGTTTGTAGAGGGTTGGAGCAAGGAGAGACTCTTGGCAATGAGGACAGATATGCGACAAGCTCCACCGCTCGCATACCATACACTTCATGTTAGTCCATCTTGAGGACAGACATAAACGCTTCCTGCGGCAAATTAACCTTGCCGATCGCTTTCATCCGTTTTTTACCCTCTTTTTGTTTTTCAAGAAGTTTACGTTTACGTGTAATATCCCCGCCATAACATTTGGCGGTGACATTTTTCCCCATCGATTTAACCGTTTCACGTGCAATAACACGGTTGCCGATCGAAGCTTGGATCGCCACTTCAAAAAGTTGTCTTGGGACAATCTCTTTCATATTTTTGGTGAGTTCCCGTCCACGGTACTCTGCCGCAGGACGGGGGACGATGATGCTGAGCGCATCAACGACATCTCCAGCGACACGGACATCGAGTTTGACAAGGTCACCTTGACGGAATTCAATCGGCTCGTAATCGAAACTCGCATACCCTTTGGAGATCGATTTGAGTTTATCGTAAAAATCGACGACGATTTCGTTCATCGGTAACGAGTACTCGAGCATAACGCGACTCTCGTTGAGATAATCCATCTTATCCTGTATACCCCGTTTTTTGGTGAGCAAGGTGATGATGTTCCCTAAATAATCGACCGGTGTAATTACCGTCGCTTTCACGTAAGGCTCTTCGATACGATCGATTTTTTGCGGTTCCGGCAGCTCGCTTGGGTTTTGCACCTCCACCATCGACCCATCGGTCAAATAAACCTTGTAGACAACCGAAGGTGCGGTAGCGATCAAATCGAGGTTGAACTCCCTCTCCAACCGCTCTTTGATCACCTCCATATGAAGCATCCCCAAGAATCCGACACGAAAACCAAAACCTAATGCCACCGACGTTTCAGGCTCGTAACTGAGACTACTGTCGTTAAGTTTCATCTTGTCAAGGGCATCACGCAAATCTTCAAACTGATCGGTATCGATCGGATAAAGTCCCGCAAAAACAAACGGTTTTGCGGGGGCATACTCCGCTACCGGCTCTTTGGCGGGGTTGCGAGCATCGGTGATAGTATCGCCGACACGGATGCTTCCAACATCCTTGAGACCCAAAACGACAATCCCGATCTCTCCAGCTTTAATCGCCTGGGTTTTTTGACGACGGAGGGGGTGCGGGTACATCAAATCGAGCACTTGATGCTTTTCACCGTTATGCATCAGCTGCACCATTTGCCCCATTTTGATCTCACCATCGAACACACGAACCAGCGCCAATGCCCCTAGATAGGAATCAAACCATGAATCGTAGATGATAGCTTTGGTCGTTGCGTCAGGATTTCCTTTAGGTGCGGGGATACGATCAACAATCGCATCGATGAGGGCACGGATTCCGACCCCCGTTTTGGCAGAGATGAGCATCGCATCGGTCGCATCAATCCCGATCGTTGTCTCAATCTCTTCGGCGACCCGTTCGGGTTCGGCGGCGGGGAGATCAATTTTGTTGATGACGGGGATGAGGGTGAGATCATTCTCCATCGCCAAATAGACGTTCGCGATCGTTTGCGCTTCAACCCCTTGCGCCGCATCTACGATCAATAGTGCACCATCGGAGGAGGCGAGTGATTTGGAGACTTCGTAGCTGAAATCGACGTGACCTGGAGTGTCGATCAGATTGAGAATATAGTGTTTGCCATCTTTGACGTAGTCCAAACGGACGCTTTGTGCTTTGATGGTGATCCCGCGCTCTTGTTCGATGTCCATCGTGTCCATCATCTGTTTGGTCATTTCACGCTCGGAGACGGAACCACACTCTTGGATGATACGGTCGGCCAATGTACTTTTACCGTGATCGATATGGGCGATAATTGAGAAGTTACGAATATTATCCATTAGGCTCTATTGCTCATTTAGTTTCATTGGTGAAATTATAGCAGAACACTGCTTGGGGGGGGTGAGGCTGAGGCCCCACAGAGAGATTAACTAAAAAGTGAGTTGACACTCTCGTTATGATAAACGCGTCGGATCACTTCGGCAAACAACGGAGCGACGCTGAGAACTTTGATTTTGTCACTTTGACCATGTAGCTCTAACGTATTAGCAATAACAAGCTCGTCGAGTTCACCATTGTTAAGGTTTTCATATGCCTTACCACTCAAAACACCGTGTGTTGCACATGCCATAACTGACGTCGCCCCACATTTTTTCAGTGCAGCTGCCGCTTTGACCATCGTTCCAGCGGTGTCGACCATATCATCGATCATAATGACATCTTTGCCGGCAACATCGCCGATAATGTTCATCACCTCAGCTTCATTCGCTTTTTCACGACGTTTATCGACAATAACCATCTCAAGACCTAATTTTTCTGCAAAATAACGGGCACGTGCAACCCCGCCAATATCTGGTGAAGCGATAATCGGATTAGGAAGTTTTTTAGACCGTACATACTCTTCAAAAATAATCGAACCATAAAGATTATCAACCGGAATATCAAAGAACCCTTGAATTTGCCCTGCGTGCAAATCGATGGTTACGACACGATCAATCCCAGCTGTTTCAAACATATCGGCAACCAATTTTGCTGTAATCGGAACGCGTGGAGCCGCTTTGCGATCTTGACGTGCGTATCCAAAATACGGAACAACCGCCGTGATCGAATTCGCCGAAGAGCGGCGAAGTGCATCGGTCATGATCAATAATTCCATCAGATTGTCATTGGATGGAGCTCCAGTGCTTTGGATGATAAATACATCGCGTCCACGAACGCTCTCAGAGATTTGAATATTTATTTCACCGTCGCTGAAACGTTTGACGGAAGCTTTGGAGAG
>JACXUF010000139.1 GCA_014764105.1 Sulfuricurvum sp.
TTGAAAGAAAGTTTGAAAACTTTCACCAACCCCTCCAAATTTTTTCTTTCTGTATCATTAATAACTACCTTTATGTACCTAATGAAATCAAGGGCAAAAAGGGTAGTTTCTGCCATATCCAAAAAATATGGCAAGCTTTAGAGATTTGCCCCTACCACTTTACGGCCTATGAACGTAAAGTGGGTAACATTAGTAAATAGTGAAGGGAATTCGTATCCTCATTATTTACGAGACACATCCACCATGACACTCAAATGGCTCGATCCGCTTCCACTTACCACCCCTTGCATCGGAGAGATATCCCTATAATCACGTCCAAACCCTAGCACTATATGCTGATTGGTTGGAACCATATTGTTAGTGGGATCAAAATCAAACCATCCAAATCCAGGAAAAAAGAGAGAAAACCACGCATGAGAAGCATCAGCACCAAAGAGTTTTTCAGTCCCCTTAGGTGGTGTCGTCTCAATGTATCCACTCATGTACCGAACACAAAGCCCCATTGAGCGAAGTGTGGTAATGGCAAAATGGGCGAAATCCTGACACACCCCTTTTCTTTCACGAAAGACTCTCTCTACCGGTGTACTCAAATCGCTAAATCCGCTGACAAATGCAAAATCTTTGTAAATCCGTTCCATAAATTCCAAAACACCTTCATACAAAGAGCGTTCAGGATGTATCGATTGTGCCGCATACGCTACCATCTCATCAGTAGCCAAAGAAAGGTGAGGGCTTTTAAGCATAAACTGTTTGGCTTCGATAATGTCAGGAGTTAAAAACATCATTCTCTCAAGAACCTGGGCATAGGTTAGCGGGTATGCTTTTGCATAGATTTCTTGAAGATGTTCTATCTGTCTCAGATCGATCTCAACACGCGATTTTACCTCAACGCTCAAAGTTGTGTGGGGCTCGCGAACCAACAAATGGTGAAGGTGATTGCCAAAAAAATCGTTATAAGGCTCGATTTCCGAAGCTTTGGGTTCAATGTTCAACTCAAAAGAGAGAACTTTTTGGATCATCGTGTCACGAGGTTGCAAGCGGATCAGATTGTGACTAAACCCAACCTCATGCTGATACAAAAAGCGGGTATTGTGATAGATGTCATAGATCATGATTTACTCGTCATAGTGGACAAAATAGGTTTTGGTGAGTTCGGAAGAGGCAAGCAGCAATTTAGAAGAGAGAGTTGCAAGAAGCTCATCAAGTTGTGTACGGATATAGCTCCCTTCTGTCAAAAGGGCAATATCATCTAATTTACTCAGTCGTATCATAGAAAATGCTTCAAAAATAGGTTCTTCGTACCGGGTCAGATAGATCGCATTTTTAAATTTTGGTAACTGCGGCAACAATTTCATAAGTCCCTCAATCTCTCCAATGAGCGATTTGGGGAAATTGATATCAAGCAACAAAAATTCGATGACATTGCGCATCTGAAGCGATGAGCGATAACGTGCTCGATAGGCGTTGAGACTTTCGCAACTACTCAGTAATGCCTCTAGGATTTCATACTCACTCACCCCCTCATGTGAAGGAGTTAGTAAACTGCGTGTTTTTGAGATCAAAAGCAGTGCTCGCTCCAATCGTGATCCGATCTCATACAACGCCGAACCTTGATCAGCAAAGAGAGACTCTTGGATCAGCTCTTTGTATGCCATCAAATGCATCAACAACTTATCAAGATTATGAATCATATAGCGGGGATGAGGCTTTTCCTCCCGTGCGAATTGGTTCCATTCACGACTCAACCGCTCAAATATTCGAGACGCTTCGAGAGGAAACAGACTTCTGGCGTAGGCACTGGCGTTAGAAAGCATCGTAATAATCTGTGCCAAACTCCCTGCACGGTTTGCATCGAAACTGATCAAAGAAATCTCATCAAATACATTTTCTACCCCTTTGTCAGATAAAAATCCCGGATAAGTCATGGTCACATGGGTGAGGGCTTTTGTCAAAATCGTTTGTGTTTGAGTGTTGAGCGCATGATCGTAGCGGGAGGCATTACTCAGATATTTGAGCGTTGTACGGATTATACGCGCCGTTACAATCGCCCTCATCAAATAACGACCAAGCCAGAATAAATTTTCCCCACGCAAGCTCGGAATATTTTCAAAAGAGTTCTCAAATGCCCTATTCGAAGAAAAAACCGGTGAAAGGGGGCAAGCACTCGATTCTCCAAGAATCCATAAATCTTTACTGCTTCCTCCAAGCTGATTGGATATCATCAAAGCATCACCACTCATCCCAACTCGTACTAATGCTCCAGGCATCACATGATAATTGCCCCCCTCGGCAATCGTATAAGCACGAATCACCGCTTTGCGTGGTTCAATCGATTCTTTCACCCATGTTGGACATGTAGCAAATTCTATCTCCTCTTGACCGACATACCGATGAGGCTGTTCCAAAATCGCTTGTCGTAAAGCAGAAAGCTCTTTTGAGGTGAGATTTTTTCCTACGTAAGTGTGCTTTGTCTCAACACGATCGATCGTTTTGACGATTAACCGCTCTAAATTCTCTAAAACATACTCCTGCTCTTTGAGCTGACCGCACCACCAAGTCGCAATTTGCGGCAAGATAAGCTCTTCATCGAGAAAATAGCGAGCTAAATGGTTCATAAATGGATTTAATCCAAGGTTTTCTAAGACCCCACTCCCCAATGGATTGATCATCGATACACCGCCGGAGCGGATTGATTGAAGCATCCCTGCGACCCCAAGCCATGAATCACTACGAAGTTCCAACGGATCGCAATAGGTATCATCTACGCGACGGAGAATGGTATCGACACGGCGGAGCCCTTTTAGACTTTTGAGCCAAATGGCTCCATTTTTTGCCAATAAATCCTGCCCTTGTACCAGCGTGAGTCCCAAAAACGAGCTAAGATAGGCATGTTCAAAATAGGTTTCGTTGTGGGGTCCAGGAGAGAGGAGGACATTGAGAGGATCAAAGTTTTTTTCATTAGATTGGAACATTTTCTTGAATGTTTCAAAAAAATCGTACATCCGCTGTACAGAGATCCCCTCAAACAAATCTTGCATGGTGGCATTCATTGTCAAACGATTCTCAATCGCATACCCTAAACCCGATGGGGCTTGAGTCCGATCGTTGATTACCCACAGTTTTCCATC
>JACXUF010000140.1 GCA_014764105.1 Sulfuricurvum sp.
ATAGCTCTTTTTTATTTTAAATCAACCTCCTATGAATACTATAATCACCGCAATGCAATCGAGTTAAGTTTCAAAGAAATAGGTACCGCTCAACAAAAACTCGATCATGCCGTATTGACCAATGCTTTTTTCCTCTATGCCAATCAAGATGAGATCATAAATGGTATTGAAAGCGTCCAAGCTCACCTCAATACCCTCCTACATAATCCCCATATTGTATCCTCCCATCCCAAAACACTCTCTATTCTCCTTGAATATCAAAAAGCATATCAAGAAAAAATCAACGCTATCTATGATTTCCAAACCGCCAATACCGTCATCAAAAATTCTACGGCCGCCATAGCGTTACTACAGACAAAGTTATTAGATGATCCCTATCAATGCACTCCATCACAGCGTTCCGCTCTCCAACGCATTACCAATCTAAGCGGAACCATGCTAGTTGCAAAAAACGCAATGGATACTCAACTCATCGTATCAATGCGACACGAGATTGATGCGCTTAAAACCATCCCATTTCCCCCTTCACAACAACCTGAAATTTCCACACTTTTATCCCATTTTAATGTTATAATCGACACCTTCCCAAACTATTCTAGCACACTCAACCAAATCAACAAACAGACCTTAAATATTTTGTTAGAACGCGCCAAAAAAAGTTTTAATAAAGAGTCGATGAAAGAACTAAACTTTGTCGGAAATTTCTCCTATTTTTTGATTATCCTTTTTATTGTAAGTATCGTCCTCATCACCATTTTTTTGATCCAAAGTGAATACGAGTCTAGCACCGACCGCCTCACTGGATTGGGAAATCGAAAGGCATACGAAGAGAGGGTTAAACACGCAAAGGTAGATTTGGGGCTGATACTCATCAACATCCGCAAATTCAAACACTACAACGATTTCTATGGAGTCGCTGCAGGGGATCAGCTTTTAGTCGAGACAGCCACACATATTCGGTCGCTTCCGTTTAGAGGGGAAAAGCCAACCTATTATCGTTTAGGAGCTGATGACTTTGGGATAGTGTATCGGTGTTCATCTGAGCTGCCCATTGAAACGCTTGCCCAAGAGCTTCTTGATGCTTTTTCGGCTCTGCCGATCATCATTGATGGCGAGATTCGCACCCCTTTGATCGTTGTTGCGGGTTCAATATCCAAGCCCCTCTTAGAAACAGCGGATATGGCACTCAAAAGCAACGCACGCGTCAATCCCGTAATTTATTATGAGGGATTAAATCTTCGTCAAGTGATTCATGATAATGTTACCAAAGCTCAAGAGCTCAAAATTGCCCTTAAAACCAAAAAAGTTATCCCCTATTTTCAGCCTATCGTCGATCTCTCGACAAACAAAGCAACCAAGCACGAAATTCTCGCACGAATTGTTACCGATTCAGGGCAGATTTGCTCTATTTTCCCTTATATTAGTATTGCAAAAGAGGCAAACCTCTATCCGCTCATCACCCAGACCATTATCGAACAAAGTTTTCCGATCATCGCCGATCATGTCGGAGATTTTTCGATCAACATCTCCATAGATGACATCACCAATTCTAAAACAGTGAGCTTGATCGAAGACAAACTTCAAGAGTTTCCCCACATAGGGGATAGGGTTATTTTTGAAATTTTAGAATCCGAAGCGATCGAAGAGTACGAAGATATTGTCGCATTTGTCCAAAAAATGCGTCAGTATGGGTGTCGCATTGCTATAGATGATTTTGGCAGCGGATATTCAAATTTTTCCCGAATTCTAAATCTCACGATCGATATCATCAAGATTGATGGATCTTTGATCCGTCATCTTGACACCGATACCAAAGCGATCACAATTGTTCAAATGATCGTCAACTTCACCAACAGCGCTTCGATCCAAACGGTTGCGGAATTTGTCCACAATCAAACGATTGCTAATATTGTTTCAGAACTCGGAATCGATGAGGCACAAGGATTCTTTTTCTCTGAGCCTTTACCTCAACCACTCATTTGACACTTTGAACTACCCATTACAATGTAATATTTTCGATCCATTCAATCCCACCATCGCTTATGATTAGCGCATCAATGCAATAATCGCCGTTAAGCTGTTTTTGTTGGAGATAAAATTGGATGGTTCGGTTTAATTTTTGAAGCTTTATAGGGGAGAGGTTATAAATCGCTTGCTCATAACTCTGAGCGCTTTTGACTTCGACAAAATGGAGTACGTTGTCACGAAGCGCGATAATATCAATCTCACCAAAACGGTTGTAGACGTTGCGCTCAACAATCCTAAACCCGTTTTTTCGTAAATACTCAGCCCCTCTATCCTCTGCCAGACTCCCCTTGGCTTTGGAATGCACGGTCTAATCCAGATAATCTGGCTTGAGGATCTCGACTTTGAGTGATTTGAACCGCGCTGTGTTAATCAACTCATCTCGTTCATCCCCAAAGAGAAAATTGATCCGGCTCTTAGCATGGTGAAAAGTTGTAAACAATGTCCCTTTTTTGATAGTCGTACTCACTTTGACCCGCAACGGTGCACTCTCACCATACTCGCTTTTGAGGACAACAAAATCTTTAAATTCAAAAAACTCTTCATCTTCAACACTCACCAACAAGATGTCCTCACCATGGGAGCGGTGGAGCTTGTCACAGGCATTGGTTTGGGCACCGTTGTTATAATGGACCAAAACCCGCCCCGTCGTCAAATAGTACCCCTTATGACTTTTTTCACGCAACAGCTCCGACACTTGACCTCGCAGCGTATACTGCTGATAATGGAAACGTCCAAATCCATCTTTGGTTCGAAAATCGTTCACATGCAATATGGGGGTGTCCTCTTCATGTACGGGCCATTGGAGACCTTGCAAACGGTTTTGTTCGAGCTTTTCGTAACTCGCCCCCCCGTAGCGGTTTGGAGCATCAATGCGAACCTTCTCCCAAACATCGCGTGAGCTATAGACACCGAGATCCGCACCGTAACGTTTTGAGATCTCAGCAATCACTTCCCAATCATCGGGCATCGTCACGTTCACAAGAGGCTGGGAAAGGTGGAGACGCCGTTCGGCATTAACGTAGACTCCCGTCTTTTCATACGCACTTTTAACCCCAAAAATAATGTCGGCAAATTTGGTGATTTCGTT
>JACXUF010000141.1 GCA_014764105.1 Sulfuricurvum sp.
TTTTTTTATGCTCTTGTTCAATCAAAAGCTTCATGGTATCATTGTAACTAAAAAAAAATTAAATGATAAAACTTCTTCTCATTCTATCGTTATTTATTTCGATTTTCGCTCACGATACCCCCTTTATTTTACCTAACAACCATTCCGCCTTACTACATTATTTCGGAGTCCATTTCAAAAAAGCTCAAACTATCGTCATTATCTCCCCTACATTCAATCACTCCGATCTCAAAAAAAAGATTGAAAAATCGGCACAAAAGGGGGCGCAAGTCACCCTCCTTCTTAATAATCCCAAAGGGGATCCTCTGTCAATGGTTCAGTATCTAAACATAGAGCTGTTCATATCGCCTGTGCAGCTTCATGGCACCACTGTGGTGGTGGATAAGAGGATAATGTGTCACTTTGCAGGGAAAATCGATCAAGAGGAGATGAGCTCACACAAACAAAATCTTCACTGCACTGACCACAAAGAGGCAATAGAAAAACAAAACGCAATTGTTCAAACGCTCATAGCAAAAGGGAAGCCCTATCTACAATAGCTTCCCTAGAAAGTTATAAGCATCCTGTGTTTGGGCTGTCACAATCATCAAGGTCGCACCCAGCGTCACTATTATCACAATAAACGAAATGGCAATTTTAATCGGCATCCCGACGACTAGAAGGTTAAATTGTGGCATCGTTTTCATTAACATCCCGAAAATGACATCCGCCAGCATTGAAAGTGCTGTAATCGGAAAAGCGATCATAAATCCAACCACAAACATATTACTCATTGCATGCATGATATACTGAAACAACGAAGGGGTTATCATAAACCCACCCAACGGAATCGATGCAATCGATTCCGAGGCATAGAGGAGTATCCAGTGATGGAGATCGAAAATGAGCAGTACCATCAGCGCCAATAACGCCAAAAACTGGCTCACGATCGGCATCGATACCCCCGATTGAGGATCAATAGCAGAAGCGAGTGAAAATCCCATCATAAATGAGATTTGCCCCCCCGCAAAAGTGATCACGTGATAGGCGAGCTGCAAAACAATCCCTACGGCTAAACCAAACAACATCTCACCCAAAATCGCCACCGTCAAAGAGAGGGCATCGGTCGGAATATTCAGTGGTGGAACGGCGCCGAAAAAAAAGATGGTAAAGAAAAAAGCCATTGCCACTTTAACCGACATCGGGATGTTCATGTGAGAAAAAATCGGAACAGCCATAAACAATGCGGTGAATCGGGTAAAGAGCAGTAAAAATGCAACCGTACGCCCTTCACTAAAAATCTCTGCCCACTCCATCCCCTTAAACCTGCTTCAATGTACCCTCTTGCATCCGATACCGGTAGGTACATCGAGATGCAAGGGTTTCATCATGAGTAACCAACACCATACCGGCTTGATGATGCGCAAGATATTCCTCAAAAATCTCCATGACTTCCATGGCCGTCGTATGATCAAGATTTCCCGTCGGCTCATCGGCAAAAATCAGGCGGGGTTTTTTGGTTAACACACGGGCGATCGATACCCTCTGCTGCTGACCACCGGAGAGTTCGGTCACCTTTTGATTGATAACACGCTCGATCCCCAAACGCTCAATCAAACCAAGATCGACTGCTTGATTCGATAATAATGCCGCCACTTCAAGATTCTCATAGGCGCTAAACCCTTTGAAGAGATAGTGGTTTTGATAGATCATCCCCAAATCGTTGCGGCGAAGTTTGACCAACTCTTTGTCACCCATCCGATAGACATTGTTACCAAATAACTCAACATCACCTTTAATCGGGTGTAGAAGAGATGAGAGGATATGCATTAGAGTCGATTTACCACTGCCACTGACGCCGATAATTGCCATCGATTCTCCCGCGTCGAGGCTCAGACTTACATCCTCAAAAAGAGGGTAATCAAAATGGTGCGATAAGGAAATTGCTTTTAAAAGTGTCATGGTGAGATTATAAGGGAAAAAGATTAAAAGAAAAAGAGACTCCGCGTCAATGCGGAGCGAAATGCAAAGGTGCTATCAGCCCATTTGCGCAGCAACTTCTGCCGCGAAATCGGTCACTTGTTTTTCAATACCTTCACCCACTTCGTACTTGATGAACTCTACGAGTTCCGCAGTTCCGCCGTGTTTTGCCGCCTCTTTCGTGATCGCCTCTGCAACCGTCATAGAGTCGTCCAAAACGTAGTTTTGATCCAACAATGCAAGCTCTTTATCCAAAGTTGTATTGTCCGCTACGAAACGAGCCAATTTACCAGGGATGATGTTTGCCCAAATTTTTTCTGGTTTACCCTCACTAGCCAATTCGGCTTTGATCGCCTCTTCTGCCGCAGCCATTACCTCCGGAGTCAATTGGCAAGCTGAGATGTATTTCGGAACGTTTTTCAATGGTTTTTTCAAACGTGCCAACTCTTCATTTTCGGTTTTGATCGCCTCAATACGACCGATTGTTTCAGCCTCTACGAACGCAGGATCAAAATCTTTTGAACTCAACGTTACCGGTTTCATAGCCGCAACGTGCATCGCAACGTTTTTAAGCATCGGAGCCATAGCTTCTGCTACTTTTGCGTCTGAACATTTAGCCGCCACAAGGACACCTACGCGCCCGTTTGAATGAACGTAACCATTAACACATCCGTTTTCGACAGCGTTAAGGGTAACAAAACGGCGCGTAACGATTTTTTCACCAATACGTGCAACTTGGGATGTAAAATACTCAGAGAATGTACCCGTCTCGTAGGAAGACTCGTTCAGTTCCTCAAGGGTGCTGACACCCGTGGTGAATATGTGTGCCACTGTGTTGCCGACCAAAGCAATGAAACCGTCGTTTTTTGCGACGAAATCGGTTTCAGAGTTGATCTCTACCAAAGAAGCAGATGCAAATGTGTCTGACACTTTAAGACCCAAAAGCCCCTCAGCCGCAACACGATCCGCTTTTTTAGCGGTTTGCGCCATACCGCGATCGCGCAACCAATCTTTTGCTTTGTCCATGTCACCATCACACTCAGTGAGGGCTTTTTTACAATCCATCATCGGTGCATCTGTCGCCGCTCTGAGCTCTTTCACCATTGCTGCTGTGATTTCTGCCATGATTATACCCCCT
>JACXUF010000142.1 GCA_014764105.1 Sulfuricurvum sp.
TGACGTGCAGGAGCTTGGGAGGCTAGGCGGATAATATCGGTAAACGAAACGATCTCTTTTTCGATCAAATGGGTATAAAGCAATGGCAGATACTCCATAATCGACGTTGTTCCCACGTGGGCATCATAAAATGTGATATCTTTGTGAATATCCGAATTTGGCTGATGCAATGCGCTCAAAGAATCGATTTTACCCTCTTTCAATGCACGAATCAGTTGAAGTCGCTTGGTCTCATTCACTAACGGGGGATCAATTTTGGCATCGGTATCAAATCCTAAACACGCTGAATCATTTTTGAGCAGATGATGAAGTGCGACTTCACACTCAACATTAACCCCTTCACTACGGGCTTGTGCGATCAATTCGATCGAACGGGGTTCGGTTACACTTTTAAAAACGATTGTGACACCGAAATGGCGCGAAATTTCGATCATCGATGCGATATGAACCACCTCAGAAAGTGGAGATACCCCTGGAAGCCCCAAGTGAGATGCTATCGCCCCATCCGCCATCACACCACTCTCAATAAAACTTTTCTCTTCGGCTTTATAAAATATCGCTTTCGAGGCCATTGTCGCATATTGTGCGATCCGACTGATGAGATTATAATCATTGATAGTTGAAGTGTGGATGCCAACACACCCTTTTTTGAGCATAATCGCAATATTACTCAGCGCACCTTTTTCATTGAGCGCACTCACCAACGGCTCAATCGTTGCACCACATGAGAGTGCATGATGCTGCTGAACAAACTCCAATGTAATCTCATTGTCGATCGGAGGGGTAGTATCACTGGCAAGAACGACCGTACTCACCCCACCCATAAGTGCGCGGCGAGAGAGTTTTTCAAGATTGGTTCGGCTGAGCTGTCCATCTTTCAAGCGTACATCTGTATCAACAAGCCCCGGAATCAGGTAACACCCATGCGCATCGAACATTTCAGAGCCGCTGAGATCCTCACCAATCTCTTGGATAACCCCCTCTTCGATACGAACATCGGCACGACGTTCCCCATTGATATCACAGATAATTGCGCCGCTAATGATCATTTGACCGCCTCCATTGAACTTTTAAAGGTATAATGTCGGTATATTTTAGTCAAAGAAACGTTAAAGGTACCTCTAAAGTGCTCAAATTTGCCCTCTTTTGTCTACCGATACTCCTTTTTGGTGCTTCCGATCCCTATCAGATAGGGAAAAATCTCTACTTTGCAAAAGGGTGTAACGGTTGTCACGGCATTTCAGCAGGGGGGATCAATCAATACCCCCCTCTAGCTTATCGGCGTAAACCATTTTTGATGAGCAAACTCAAAAATTACCGTGCCAAAAAAGGGGACACACAGCAAGCGCAGATGATGATCCCTTTTGCGACGGGGCTCAGCGACAAAGAGATCGATTCAATTACCACGTTTTTGAGTGAATTTCACGAAAATAAAAGTAACTATCAACCCGATATGAGTACACGAGGAGATGGAGGGTCATGAGATTACTCGTTAGTGCGCTGGAACATTCAGCCAATGTTCATCTCTCTTATTTGACAAAAGAGTTGGGATCTAATGTAACATTAACGGGTATCTTTGATCGCTCACTCGGAGAGAGTATCGTCGATCTTCGTTCTACCTCAATCATGGGATTCGTCGATGTAATCAAAAAACTCCCGTTTTTCTTCCGCCTCAAAGATCAGATGCTCGAATTAGCACATGATGCCGATAAAGTGCTCCTCATCGATTCCTCTGGATTTAACCTCCCTCTTGCCAAAGCGATTCGCAAACGCTATCCCGATAAAGAGATCATCTATTATATCCTCCCCCAAGCATGGGCATGGAAGAAAAAACGGATTCCCGTACTAGAAAAAACGATTACCCGCCTTTGCTCGATTCTGCCGTTTGAACCCTCGTATTATTCCTCCAATGCCCCCATCGAATACGTAGGTCATCCACTGCTGGATGAAATTACCATCCGCAAAATCGATCTCATTCCTAGCGGCAAGATCACCTTTATGCCCGGAAGCCGCCCCGGCGAGATCAAACGTCTCATGCCGATATACCACAAACTGCGCGCCATGATCGATTGTGAAGCGTTGCTCGCCATTCCACCCCATTTTACCTATCAACAAATTCGAGAACTTTACGGTGACATCTCTGCATTCAAGATTACTCACGAAGCACATCAAAGCTTGGCGGAATCAGATTTTGCCTTTATTTGTAGCGGAACGGCAACACTGGAAGCCTCTTTAATCGGTACCCCTTTCATCCTCGCCTATATTGCTAAAAAACTCGATTATGCGATAGCATCACGTCTGGTCAAACTCGATTACGTAGGGCTGGGAAATATATTATTTTCCCATAACTACCACAGAGCACTCCATCCCGAGTTTCTTCAAAACGAAGTTAATGCTCAAAATCTGTATAATGCGTATCAACAAATGGATAAACAACAATTTTTCAATGACGCACAAGCACTTCGGAACCTTTTAGGTCATGGAAGTGCGGCACGCGTCAGCGCCATTATTAAGGAACACCAATGATTCGACTTTTTTCATGGATGAAGACAGCCTCTCAAAAATTCACCGATGAGAAAATCATTCCGTATGTCTTTAGCTTGAGTGAAGAACCAATGCTTTTACGCGATCTGCTTAAAACCAATAAAATGTATCAGGACGGATTAAAACTGGAGGGGAAAATACCGGGATTTCGTCTCAGTATAGGGCGGAGTTACTTGGTGTTTATTGCCCTTTGGCATTTAATCTTACTCCCTGCATCGGCTATATTTCACACCGTTTTGGCAAAAATCGACTGCCATTTGCTGATTGTGATGGCAGTACTCTTTACGGGGATGTTTTTCGCAACCTATGCAATTTTCAAAGAGTACCTCATCGATACAGTGGCATTAAAAATTATCAAAAACGGATGGGTGAATCACTTCCCCCATTTTGACTATGAGCTGCACGCCAAAGAGGTAGCAAAAATCTACTCAGAAGCATTAGACAAAGAGATACCGCACAAAAACTTGCAGCTCTATATTTTGGATAATTTGGTAGAGAATAGATAACTAACCAATGTTACACACTTTACG
>JACXUF010000143.1 GCA_014764105.1 Sulfuricurvum sp.
AGAGCCTCAATTTCGGATGCGGAGTCATTGACCCCTTTGACAAACAAGATTTCCAAAAACAATTTCCCTTGAAACACTTCTGAAAAACGGTGGATGCTTTCAATGATGGTTTTAATCTCGATCCCATCGGCGGGACGATCGATTTTTTTGAATACTTCTGGGGTAGCGGCATCGAGTGAGAGTTTGACTTGATCAAGTTTGAGGAGAGTTTTAAAGAGTTTTGGATCGCTCAAACAGCTACTGTTGGAGAGGATCAGAGTCTGAACCTCACCTTTGATTGTATTGATTTGTTCTACCAGAGTATCCAGATAAGGATACATTGTTGGTTCACCGTTGGCGGTGATGGTGATCACGTCGATGGCGGGGTGTTTTTGGAAGGCGTTTTTTAGATCTTTGATGATGGTACTGACAGGGGTGACTATGCTCTGATGAATCATGGTCGGTGCAGGGGCAAGTTCGCAGTAGAGGCAGTCAAAATTACATTGTTTATGCGAAGCGGAGAGATCGATCCCTAAAGACGCACCGAATCGGCGTGAATAGACGGGACCAAAAATAGTTGACATCTATTTTTTACTAACTCTTTGACATTCGCGGACGAAATGCTGCGCATTTTCAACGGGAACGTCAGGGAGGATTCCGTGACCGAGATTAAAAATATGGCGTTTTCCACCCATAATCTCTTGGATCGCTTCGACACATGCGGTCGTTTGCTCTTTGGAGTATAAACGGCACGGTTCCATATTCCCTTGGAGGACGTAGCGATCGGCGAGTTTCTCTTTAGCTAACGCCATTGGGGTACTCCAATCGACACCGAAAACATCGAAATTCCCGTACACTTTGTCCAGAAATGCTGGAACCCCTTTTGGGAACATGATAACGGGAATATGGGGGTACTTGCCTTTGAGATATTCGGCAATTTCTACCATGTAGCTCCATGAGAATTCATCGTATCGGCTTGGCTCGATGGCGGCTGCCCAACTGTCGAAAATCTGGACGACGTCGACACCGGCTTGAATCTGTTTTTCCATGTAAAGTTTAACTACATCGGTCACTTTGCGGAGGATTTTATGAAGGAGTTTGGGGTTGGAATACATCATCTTTTTGCAGATATTGTAGGTCTTACTCCCTTGTCCCTCGATCATGTAGGTTGCGAGTGTCCATGGTGCCCCTGTAAAACCGATGAGGGCTTTGTTATCGCCCCTCTCGTCAAGTTGACGGCGGAGGATGTGAATCGTTTCATATACGTAGGTGAGTTTCGAGGCTGCTTCATCACCGCCGATCAGCTCTTCCAAATCCTCTTCGGATCCGATTGGATGGTCGAATACGGGACCTTCCCCTTTGATAAAATCAAGTTTCATCCCCATCTCATTAGGGACAACCAAAATATCGCTGAACAAAATGGCTGCATCGACATTGACGATGTCGAGGGGCTGGATCGTCACTTCTGCCGCCATATCGGGAGCATGGCAAAGATTCAAAAAGTTTCCGGCACGTTTGCGCACTTCCATGTATTCTGGTAGATAGCGCCCCGCTTGGCGCATCATCCATACGGGAGTGTAAGGGGTCTCTTTGCCGAAACAAGCATCGACGAAAATTTTAGACATGGTATTCCTTAGTGTTCATGATGACCGACTTTGCTCAAGAAATAAAGTCCCACAGCAACCGCCGTGATCGAGAGGGCAAGATACAATAGCTCCAAAGCCCCCGCGAATACGGTATGGCCTACTTTTTGGAAAAAACCGACGACCAGTACCATGACGATCACTTTGGAGATTTTATCTTTGAGTTGATCGAGGGAATGGACGGCGAGGAGCTGATTCTCTTTGCCGTTTTTGTCTTTGGCTGGATCGATATCGGAGATAAAGAGCTCATACAAACCAAACGAGAAAATGATCATCACGACGCCGATGAGATAGAGATCGACTGCACCTATGATACCGCCGACAATCTCTTCGTGAAAATGTTCAGGATGAGCATGGGTCGTGTATGTTTGGATGACATAGGATGCCGTGTTATAGACATCGACACTGGCTACAGCAAAGAGGACAAATGCTCCGATCAAGCCGAACACAACGGCAAGGACAATAATGAATCGTGTACTCCACAGAGAGTTTTCGAATAATTTTTCGATAAAATCCATCTTATTCCCCTTGCATCTCTACCCATTTTTGGGCGATGCGAACCGCATTGGTCGCAGCACCGACGCGGAGATTATCGGCAACGACCCACATATGCAGAACATTGTCACGATAGATGTCGTTGCGGATACGTCCGACAAACGTTTCATTTTGATCGACACACAGTGATGGCATTGGATAGATGCTCTCTTGCGGAGTATCGAGGACGATGATATTGGGTGCTTTTGAGAGGAGTTCGCGTGCCTCATCGGCATCCACCGCGCTGTCAAACGTGAGGGTTAGGGTTTCGGCGTGACCTCGCAATGTTGGGATGCGGACACATGTTGCACTCACTTCGATATTTTTGTGCATGATCTTTTGGGTTTCGTTCACCATTTTGAGCTCCTCTTTGGTGTAGCCGTTATCGGTGAATGAGTCGATTTGCGGGATTGCATTGAGAGCGATTCGGTGGGCGAATTTTTTCGGTTCCACTTCATCAAGTTTAAACGAAAAGAAGGCTTGCATTTGGTACACAAGCTCTTCCATTGCCGATTTCCCAGCACCCGATGTTGCTTGGTAGGTACTTACATCGATTCGTTGAAGATCATAGGCATTATCCAGTGGTTTGAGCGCTTGAACCATTTGGATCGTCGAGCAGTTGGGATTGGCAATAATCCCTGTATTTTTCCACAGGGCAATATCTTCAGGGTTTACTTCCGGAACGACCAAAGGGACATCTGGAAACATCCGAAAGTGGCTGGTATTATCGATTACGACCGCTCCAGCTTCAGCAGCAAAGGGGGCAAATTCGGCTGAGACGCTTCCGCCTGCGCTGAAGAGAGCAATATCAATCTCCTCTTCGGCAAATACAGTTGGGGTTAGTTCTTTAATGATCAAATCAGAACCGTTGAAACTAACGGTTGTTCCGGCACTGCG
>JACXUF010000019.1 GCA_014764105.1 Sulfuricurvum sp.
ATGACGCTGAGAAAAAATATCGGTAATCCCATCCGCAATGCCAACACAAAGCGGTGTTCTCTCTCCTTTTGCTCAGTATAGGTCATGAATACAAATTAAATATCCAAATGTTTGACATCTTTAGCGTGTGTTTCAATGTAGTTACGACGCGGTTCGACGTCATCTCCCATAAAGAGGTTAAACGCTTCGCTTGCCGATTCGGCATCATCGATAGTGATGCGGAGGAGTACCCGGTTTTCAGGAGTCATGGTAGTTTCCCACAACTGCTCAGGGTTCATCTCCCCAAGACCTTTATACCGTTGGATATACGATCCCTTCTTAGCGAAATCGGTGATTTTGGTGAGAAGTTCAAGTAAATCACCCTCTAATGGGAGATTCCACTCTTTGATTTTTTGGTAGACGTAGTTCGCTTCGGCAAAATGAGGAGATGCAAAGAGTTCATCGTCAATTATCAACTCTTCCAATCCGCTACCCGTTTGTACAAAGAGGTGCATCTGATTTTCATTCACACTTTTGCTGAGAATGTTATTGTTGTTTGCACTCAAAAACGCTTCCACTTTTGCGTACATATCCTGCATTCCAAGAGCGATCAAATCGGGATTCTCGATGAAATAACGGATCAAATCGACCAACGCATAACGACGCTCAAGGGCATCAAGCGTTGAACGGTAGTGATCGACCATTTTGAAAAAATTGACCAAATCATTGGCTCCGATATTGTCGATCTCCAGCGCAGCGATACCATTTTCGATCAAGAACGCATTCATCATACGATCATCTTTAAAGTAAATCTCTTTTTTCCCTTTTTGATAACGGTAAAGAGGTGGTTGCGCCAAATAGAGATAGCCATTTTCGACGATTTTTGGCAAATAACGGAAAAAGAAAGTCAACAATAGCGTTTGGATATGGCTACCGTCAACATCGGCGTCGGTCATGATGATAATCTTGTGGTAGCGGAGTTTCTCTTCGTTAAACTCTTCGCCGATTCCACATCCCAAAGCGGTGATTATATTGGTGATTTCATCGCTTTTTAGAATTTTATCCAAACGTGCTTTCTCGACATTGAGAATTTTCCCTTTGAGTGGCAAAATCGCTTGGAAAATGCGATCACGCCCCTGTTTAGCCGAACCGCCTGCAGAGTCCCCTTCCACCAGATAGAGTTCGCTGATCGATGGATCTTTACTTTGACAATCCGCCAATTTACCCGGTAATGTTCCTACTGTCATTGCGTCTTTACGGCGAGTCAATTCACGCGCTTTTTTAGCCGCTTCACGTCCGCGTGCCGCCATAAGAGCTTTTTGGACAATAGCTTTGGCTTGGAGAGGATTTTCCTCGAAATATTTAGTCAGTTTCTCGTAAGTAACTTTTTGAACCAATGGTCGCACATAGGTATTTCCTAGCTTCCCTTTGGTTTGCCCCTCAAATTGAGGTTCAGGAACCCGCACCGAGACGACACAGATTAACCCCTCAGAGACATCTTCACCGGTGAGATTGACATCTTTCTCTTTAGCATTACCGTTTTGTTTGTTGTAGTTTGAGATAACACGGGTCAAACCGGCACGGAATCCAGCTTCGTGGGTACCGCCGTTAGGGGTGTTGATGTTATTGACGAACGTGAATGTTTTATCGTCGTAACTATCGTTATACATAAGGGCAATATCCATCTCGATATCTTCGATCTTTTCGCTGAACGCAAATGGAGTGGCAACCACCGTTTTTTTATTCACATCGGTAACAAACTGGCTAATACCCCCCTCATAGTGGTAAGTATTGTTTGTGCCGTTACGCTCATCTTTAAAAATGATTGTGATACGTGGATTGAGGTAGGCAAGTTCACGGAACCGTTTTGCCAAATAATCGTAATCAAAAATAATCGTTTCGGTAAAAATGGTCGGATCGGGGAAAAATTCGATCGTAGTTCCCCGTTTACGTGTGGTTCCTGTAACGGCTAACGCCCCTTGGGGGATACCGTATTTAAAGTTTTGCTCGAAAATTTGACCTTCACGGTGAATTGTCATTTTAAGGTCACTTGAGAGGGCATTAACAACTGAAACCCCTACCCCGTGCAAACCGCCCGAAACTTTATAGGTGTCTTTGTCGAATTTTCCTCCAGCGTGAAGTACGGTTAAAACAACCGTTGCTGCTGAGATCCCCTCAGTTGGATGTATATCGGTCGGAATGCCGCGACCGTTATCGGTAACTATTGCCGTACCATTTTTGGTGAGGGTTACAGTAATCGTATCACAATGTCCCGCCATCGCTTCGTCGATGGAGTTATCTACAACTTCGTAAATGAGGTGGTGAAGCCCTCGATGACCTGTATCACCGATGTACATACCTGGTCGTTTACGAACCGCTTCGAGACCTTTTAGGACTTTAATGTTACTGGCACCGTAGTTGTGTTCCATGATTACTCCCGCGCATTAGCGTGTTAAATAGCTCTATTTTACCGTAATGAAACTAAAAAGAAAGTTCTATAGAAAATTGAAAAAAAATAGGGTAGTTTCTGCCATATCCGAAAGATATGGCAAGCTTTATGGGGTTATAGGGACATTTGTCCCTGATGCTTTACTGGCTATGAGCGTAAAGTGGGTAACATCAGTTATATAACTATCGGCATAACGATTGTTTTGAAGTTTTGATCTTTCAATACAAATGGTTGGTTCGATTCATTGGCTTCGAGGGTAAATTCAGGAGTGTTTACTTGAGATAGGAAATCGAGAATATATCGGCTGTTAATCGCTAGGATAAACGGTGTATCAAATCCGTTTTCAATCTCAACGACCGTTTTAGCTTCGATATTATCATCACTTAAACTCTCAAATAAAATAGTGTCACTTTGGAAAGTGAGTTTGATATCGTTAGAGATGGTTGTAATTTGCTTGATAGCAGTCACGATAACACTTTTAGGAAGTTTGATTATCCGATGTGCTTCACGAGGGATAATACGGTTATAATCGGGGAATTTTCCGTTAATTAGTTTGGTATAAAAGAGCGAATTTTCGGATTTGATAATAAGGTGGGTATTGTCGTAATAAATCTCAATATTATCGGTAAAGAGTTTTTGTATTTCGATAATCGCTTTTTTTGGGACAATAATTGAGAGTTCGGCATTGTTCTGACTATCAATTTGCACCAAAGCCAAACGGCGGGTATCGGTTGAGACGAAATTGATCTGATTGGATTGGATATCGATTAAGGCACCGTTGAGTTCAAATTTTGGATTATTCGTATCGGCAGCTGGAGTGATCTTTTTAAGTGATTCAATTAGAACATGAGAGTTGATCATAATGTTCGGTTTTCCATCAGTTGTAGGAAATGAGGGAAACTCAGAACTCTTATAGGTTGGGAGTTTGAAATTCGATTTTTTTTGATAGATATGGAGTGTTTCTTTATCAAGTGTAAGTTCAATTTCTTCATCTTTTAGAATACGGACGATATCCAAAAGCTTTTTACCATTAGCGGTAAGTGAACCAGGTTCTTCAACACTTAACGAGTTGGTTTGGATCATAAGCCCTATCTCATAATCGGTAGCTTTGGCAAAAAGGGTTCGTCCATCGGTGGATAGAAAAATGTGCGAGGTGATTTGGGAGGTATCTTTCTTCTCTAAGAAAGGTTGGAGATGCAAAAGAATATTTTCTAAAACCGATTTCTCAACGGTAATTTTCATAAACGACTCCTTTTATTATTTATAACATCAATTGTAATAGTTAGTAATAAGGGGGTGTGAATTGGTGAAAACATTGAATAACCCCCCATTTCACCTGCTTTGAGCATGTGATGAACCTCCATGGTTTCATTCACATCTATTCACGCTTGGAGAATTATATCTTTTTTAAAACCCCTTTACAAACTCAAAAAGGTTATTCATTGGTGGCAATCGATACTTTATTGGACAATTCTTCAACTTTCATCCGAAAATCTTCATCGTTTTTCATTAATTCTTGGATTTTTTTCATTGTGTGACTGACGGCGGTATGATCTTTCATCCCGAAGTATTGAGCGAGTTGAGGCATCGAATTGGGTGTGAGTGAACGGGAGAGATAGATTGCAATGCGTCGTGCGTAAACGATATTGCTGTTACGGCTTTTGGAGCGGATTTCACTTGGTTTGATATTGAGTTCTTTGGCGACGGTATCCATAATGAGATCGATGGTGATGTCGCTCCGTTTTTCAGCGAGCTGTTCTTTGAGGACATTGCGGGCAAATTCGATGGTGATATCTACCCCCATGAGTTGCGAGTAGGCATTAAGTTTGGAGAGGATCCCCTCGATTTCACGTGTATTATTTTCGATAATTGTCGCAACGTAGTTGATCACTTCTCGGTCGAGTCTGACACGGTTAATTTCACATTTTTTCTTGATGATCTCGATTTTTGTTTCGAGTTCAGGGGGTTGAATATCGGCAACTAGTCCCGATTCAAATCGGCTTTTGAGTCGCTCTTCGAGTCCGCCGATTTTTTTCGGGGGTTTATCGGAGGTGATAATAATTTGTTTATTCTCATTGCGCAGAGCGTCAAATGTATGGAAAAACTCCTCTTGGATTTGGTTTTTGTTGCTCAAAAACTGGATATCGTCGATCAGGAGGAGATCACATTTACGGTATTTATCTTTGAACCGATCCATAGTACGGTTACTGAGGTGTCGAGTGAAATCATTGAGAAATTGTTCTACCGAGGTGTAGATGACTGTTTTCCCATGTGAGAGCATCACGTTTCCAACCGATTGCATCAAGTGAGTTTTTCCTAGACCGACCCCTCCGTAGATAAAGAGGGGGTTATAAACAACTCCTGGTTTTTCACTCACGTTTTTGGCGGCAATAAAGGCAAAATTGTTCGAATCACCCACAACAAAGTTTTGAAAGGTGTATGAGGGGTTGAGCAAAGACCCACTGGGGCGCTCAGTGTTTTGAGGTACCATCGGATTTTGGGTCATTACAGGGGTTGTGGATTGGATTAAAATCGATACGGTCGGTTTGACATTGGTTTTGATCTCAAAGAGATGGGCAATTTTATCGGCAAATTTTGTCCGTACCCAATTGGCGATGAGGGGATTTGGAGCACGGTAGATTGCCAAATTACTTTTGGATTCGACTTCATCATAGGTGAGTTGTTTGATGTAGCGTTTATAATCGATATCGTTGATTTCCCCTCTAAGAGCATTTAAAACTTGGATACCAATCGAATTCATCTTCTTTTCAACCTCTGTGAATAATATAGGAAATGATACCGATATTTCCCTATAATTAGGCTCAAACAAAATGTGAATAACATTTTCTCACTGATGTGAATAAGGATTAGGATGAATATTTTAGGGATTGATCCAGGGACACGAAAATGTGGTTATGCGATTGTTAAAATCGAAGGGCAAAAAATTCATCTTGTCGAAGCGGGACTAATTAAAATAAAAGCCGAAGAGCTTCAATGTCAAATCCCCCAAGTAGCCGAAGCGATCGAGCAGTTGTTCCATGTTCATACGATTGATGAAGTGGCAATGGAAGATATCTTTTATGCCCACAACCCTAAAACGGTGTTAAAACTGGCTCAGTTTCGGGGAGCGATAACATTAAAACTTTTACAAGAGTACGGGATGTTTGCCGAATATACCCCTTTGCAGGTCAAAAAAGCGTTGACTGGTAAAGCAAAAGCGGCAAAAGAGCAGGTAGCGTTTATGGTGAAACAGATTTTGGGAATTAACAAAGAGATTAAGCCACTCGATATTACCGATGCGATGGCGGTAGCGATTACCCATGCTCAAAGGGTTAAATTGGAAAAGGGTAAACGACCGACACACCAGGAAGGTCGTTTGAGTGCAAGTTTATCCAAAGAGGCTTAGACAACCTTAATAATTTTAGATTGATTATTCGCTTAAGCGTTATTCTCTGTTGTATCCATAAAAAATTTCTGAATCTAAAAAATTGAAATTTGGAAAAATTGTGTAATATTCACACTGTGAGTGTCTTGTGAATAACTCTTCATCCTTTTTACTCAAAATAAGATCATTTTTTCAATTTTTTCAGAAAATTTTTATCTAAAAATAGACTGAAATTGTTTTTCTTTGAACACGCTGAAACTCCCTATTTTAGGTGTTTACAGCAATATTTTTGCATTTGAAAATTAATTAAGGAGTCGTTATAAAAAGTTATTCACATTTATTGAGAATTTTTTCTATAAAAACGATGTAACTGCACCGTAATCATTACGTAATCACATTGCAATTGTATTTATCTAATGTTTCACTACCTTAATACATATAATAAAATGTGTACTTAATAGTTAAAGGTTAGATTATGGTAAATGCAGAAATGATACTTAGAAAAGAGCATCCGAAGATTTTTAGCTACCCTTCAATCGTCAATAAAACGATTGTCGGTTTGATGCGTTTGGTGCTCCATGAAAAATCTATTAACCGTTTTATGGAGGAACATCACGAAAAAACGGGGCTTGAATTTGTCAATGCCGTATTGGAACATTTAAATGTATCGTACAAAACGATTCATCGTCAGATTGAGAATATTCCAACAATGGGAAAAGTGATTATTGTTGCTAATCACCCTTTAGGTGCATTGGATGCATTGTGTTTGATTCAGATGGTGTGTTCAGTTCGTCAAGATAAAAAAGTGAAAATTGTGGCGAATCGGATTTTAGGTGAGATTACCCAACTCAAAGAGTTTATGATCGGTGTGGACAATATAAACGATCGTCTTTCCAAACATGCGCTTCGTCAAATCGACAATGCTCTGCAGGCTGAAGAGGCGGTTATCTTTTTCCCTTCTGGTGAAGTTTCCCGCGCAGGATTATTTGGAATCAAAGAGAGTTCGTGGAAAGGGGGATTTGTGAAATTTGCCAAACGCAATTTCACCCCAATCCTCCCTATCTATATAAAAGGTAAAAATTCTCCCCTCTTTTACGCCCTCTCGTGGATATACAAACCGTTAGGGGGATTGCTGCTCAGTCACGAAGTATTTGCGGCACGGAACCGTGTTTTTGACTTTATAATCGGTGAGATGGTGAGTGAAAAAGCATTCAGCGATTTTAACGTCAGTGAAAAGCGTCATGCGCGGTTATTTCGTAAACATCTTTTGCGGATTGCCAAAGGGAAGAAAGGGATCTATCCTACGGAGTGCTCGATCGCCCATCCAGTCTCACGGCAGGAGTTGCGGAGTGAACTTCGCAAAGGGGAACTCTTGGGGATGACGAGCGATAACAAACATATCTATCTGATCGAGCATGAAAACGCACCGAGTATCATCAACGAAATCGGCCGTTTACGAGAATATTCGTTTCGCAAAGTGGGTGAAGGGAGTGGTCATGCACGGGATATCGACAGGTATGATCGGTATTATCACCATTTGGTATTGTGGGATGATGAGGCGTTGGAGATTGTTGGGGCGTATCGGATCGGTGAATGCGAATGGATCCTCTCATGGTTAGGAAAAGAGGGTCTTTATATGTCCGATTTGTGTAGCATGAGTGATCAATTTGATCATATTTTGGAAGATGCGATTGAGTTGGGACGCAGTTTTGTCCAGCCAAAATACTGGGGGAGTCGAGCGCTTGATTATCTTTGGCAGGGTATTGGCGCTTATCTCAGCCATAATCCGCAGGTCAAATATATGTATGGACCAGTGAGCATTTCGGGGAGTTTTCCTAAACATGCGCAGAATGCTTTGGTATATTTTTATACCCTCTATTTTGGTGCGGATCATACGATGGTGAGAGCTAAATCACCCTATCGTCTCTCTGAATATGTCCAAAATGAGTTTAAATCGATTTTCAGTGGCGACAATTACAGTGAGGATTTCCGAGTCCTTAAAGACTATCTCAAAGCGTTGGACGTGTCGGTTCCTACCCTTTACAAACAGTACAGTGAGTTGTGTGAAGAGGGGGGAGTGCAGTTTATGGATTTCGGCATCGATACCGATTTTAACAGTTGTATAGATGGGTATATTTTGGTCGATATTCGGAAAATAAAAGATGCAAAACGGCAGCGTTATATTAATAACGCTGTGTAAAAAAGGGTGCTAGTTATTTTCGCATTTCGCAAAAATAACTAAAAAATTATAGCTTCATCGCCTCAAAACACTCTTCTACAAAATCCTTTTCAGATTCTATCTTATACTTTTCCCCGTTATAGTCAAACTCCAACGACTGTGCATGGAGCAATAAGCGACTCGCTCCGGTATTACAAATCCGCTCTTCCCCTCGGATCTCTTTGTCAATATAACGATGAATGTTTTCGATACTTTGTCCGTATATAGGGTCTCCGATGATCGGATGTTTCACGTGGAACAAATGAACCCGTATCTGATGAGTTCGTCCAGTTAGGGGAGAGGCTTTGATGAGTGTGATGTCATGTTCAGGAAAATAACGGATAGGGGTTATGAGAGTATGTGCCCTCTTCCCTCTAGTGTCGACTTTGACGACCATAGAGATTTTTAGATCGGGATGATCGTTGCGAAAGAGAGGTGCTTGGATATCGAGAGGCATCGAGAGGTTGCCACGAACCATTGCCAAATAGTGTTTAGTTATTTGGCGGTTAGCGAATAGCTGTTTTAACACCCCCTCAGATTGTTTGTGACGAGAAACTAAAACCAAACCGCTTGTCTCCTGATCGATCCGGTGGGTAGCGTTAGCGTCATTCCCAAACGTATGTTTGATCTCATCGTTCAGCGTGTGGTAGGTTTCAAGGTTGTTAGGGTGGACTCGCATACCACTTGGTTTGTCGTAAACCACAAAGTCGTTAGCGACAAACATCGGTTTTAATCCTTTGGGTTGCGGTTCAAAACAGATCACTTCACATGCCCCTTCTACACTCCCAAATTGTTCATCCAGTATAACACCGTTTTGAGACACCCTCCCCCGTACGACAAAACGTTGCGCATCGCTTCGGGAGATGCCAAGTTCGTTCATGAGTAGTGTAATTGTCATTTGACGAGTCGGTGAAAAAAGGGTTTTGGTGATAAACGGCATAGGGCTATTTTGCTCTCATAGCTTGAAAACAGTGAGAAAGAAAATCTTCTTTGGAGACGACTTGGTAGGCAATATCATTGTAAGTAAATTCGAGTGAATGGGCATGGAGCAAGAGACGTGATGCACCGGTATTGATAAATCTCTCCTCTGCTGACATCTCACGATCTAAAAATCGGACAGCATCGTTTTCATTTTGACCGTAGATGGGATCACCGACGATTGGATGTTTCACGTGGAACAAATGAACCCGTATCTGATGTTGGCGACCAGTCAGAGGTGAAGCTTCGACAAGGGTCGTATCGGTATTGGGAAAATACTCTATTGGTGTTATAAAGGTACGGGATGGTTTCCCTTCGGGATGGACCTTGACGATCATTCGGAGAATCGAATTCTCATCTTCTCGGCGCAATAGAGGCTCTTCGATATTGAGAGGTTCTTTGAGATTCCCTTTGACCATTGCCAGATATTTTTTGGTGATCTGACGCTCTTCAAACATCATTTTAATGGTTCGTTCAGAGACTTTGTTTCGTGCGGCCAAAACCAATCCGCTCGTCTCCTGATCGATCCGATGGGTGATGTTGGCCTCATGACCAAAACGGTGCTTGATCTCATCATTCAAAGAGTATGGAGTGTGTCGGTTTTGGGGATGAACCAAGAGACCGCTGGGTTTATCATAGACGGCAAACTCCTCTTCGATGAACGTCGGTTCGAGTCCGAGGGTGAGAGGCTCAAAACAGATGAAATCAAAATCCCCCTCTTCGATGTATCCTGCATTGTTTGTCATTATCTCTCCGTTTTGGCTGAGACGCCCTTTGGCAATCAGACGTTGTGCTTCGCCCTGAGAGATTCCCAGTTCTTTCATCAGAAAAAGAAATGCTTTTTGACGAGTCGAAGAGTAAAGACGTTTGGTAACAAAGGGCAATTTAATTCCTTTTTAGGGAGGGTTGGATAGACTTATATATACAATGAAACATGTCCGTTAACCTTGCGTTTGTCGAAAGGTTGGTTCATGGTTCGACTAAGCTCACCACGAACGGTATAGATTAGTCCAAATATAATCCGCATTTTAGCATAGTAAGGGGGCAGAATATGGTAGATCGTTATGCCAGAGAAGAGATGAAATCAAAATGGACGATGCAGGCAAAATATCAAGCGTGGCTCGATGTCGAAAAGGCAGTGGTTATCGCTTGGAATAAATTGGGACTAATTCCCGATGACGATGCCGAAAAAATCGTAAAAAACGCTGGATTCAGTGTTGAGCGGATCGATGAGATCGAAGCAATCACTCGTCATGATTTGATAGCGTTTACAACATCGGTTTCCGAAACGCTCGGCGAGGAGAGTCGCTGGTTCCATTACGGTATGACATCATCCGATACGGTTGATACCGCTGTCGCACTTCAGATGCGTGATTCATTAGCGCTGATTATCGAAGACGTTAAAATGGTAATGGAGTCGATCAAAAAACGTGCAGAAGAGCACAAGATGACATTGCTCGTTGGACGTTCACACGGGATTCACGGTGAGCCGATTACGTTTGGTCTAGTATTGGCGGTTTGGTACGATGAGATGGCACGCCATTTGGAAAACTTGGAACAAACGATGGAGGTGATCTCGGTCGGTCAAGTTTCAGGGGCGATGGGGAATTTCGCTCACGCACCGTTAGAGCTAGAAGAGTATGCGTGTGAAGCGTTAGGGCTCAAACCAGCTCCCGCCTCTAACCAAGTTATCCAACGTGACCGTTATGCGCGTCTTGCTTCGGCGCTCGCTTTGATGGCAAGCTCGATCGAAAAATTTGCGGTACAGATTCGTCACTGGCAGCGTACCGAAGTGTATGAGTGTGAAGAGTTTTTTGCCGAAGGGCAAAAAGGGTCATCCGCTATGCCTCACAAACGTAATCCAATTTTGACTGAAAATATCACAGGGCTTGCCCGTATGGTTCGTGCCTATGTTATCCCTGCGATGGAAAACGTCGCGTTATGGCATGAACGTGATATCTCTCACAGCTCTACCGAGCGTTTTTGGTTGCCGGATAGTTTCATAACGGCTGATTTCATGCTCCACCGTTTTAACAGTGTTATTGCTAACCTCGTTGTCTATCCTGAGAACATGATGCGCAATCTCAACCTCACGGGAGGATTGGTTTTCTCGCAACGTGTTTTACTTGAATTGCCTCTCAAAGGGGTGAGCCGTGAAGATGCATACCGTATCGTTCAACGCAACGCCATGAAAGTATGGGAAGGGTTGCAGCAAGGAAAAAGTGCAACGAATGAAAAAGGGGAATCGCTCTATCTCCAATATTTGTTAGAAGATGAAGAACTTCGTAACTCTCTCAGTGAAGAGGCGATCCGTGAATGTTTCAATTATGAGTATTACACCAAAAACGTCGACAAAATTTTCGCGCGCGTTTTTAAATAAGGGCACCTCTAAAAACCACTTTCATAGTGGCCTAGATTTACCCACTCGATTTTTTCGACTTTTCTTAGATTCTTATCCGAGGAGAGTTTAGTGAATCATTTGATTGGCAGACACTCCTATATCTCTAACTCTTTTTCCATCACGCTCTACTCGATGGCATCGGCTAATGCAATCAAATGATCATGTGGATCAAGGATATTCATCAGTGAGACATGGAATAAACTAACCTGTAAATTATCGCGATCTCCAAAACACAGTCTATACTATGAGCATTTTTATCTGGCGCAGATGGTCATTTTTAATGTCGCTTGACAGTAGTTGGTGTTTTGCCTTTATATGGGGAATTTTTTACTACAATCACCCAAAAAGCTCAAAGTATTGACGTTTAAAACTCCTTATGCTATACTGCATCAAAGTTTGATTCAAACCCTGAACTATTCAAAGAAAACCCATACCTTAAGTGGAGGGGCTGGACAATTAAGATTTAAGAAAAGCCAAAAAAATCAAGCACCATGATAAGGGGTTTTATGTCTAAAAAAATTATGATCGTTGACGATTCATCGATGATGCGTTTAGTCGTCCATAATGTTCTTCAAGAGGCTGGATATAACATTGTTGAGGCATCCAATGGGCTTGATGCCCTTGGAAAACTTCAAGGTGGAGAAAAGGTTGACCTTATCATTTGCGATGTCAATATGCCAGAAATGGATGGCCTAACATTTGTGCAAACCTATCGGGCGATACCAGAACTCCAGTATATCCCTGTGCTCATGCTGACAACAGAAATAGACGAAGAGAAGAAGAAAGTTGCAAAAGCAGCAGGCGTACGTGCATGGATGGTTAAACCTTTCAACAAGGATATATTGTTGTCTGCTGTTGCAAAACTTGTGTGAGCGTAGGAGATAAGATGATAACTAAAGATGGAGATTATTTTATTGTTGACCCTCCTCAAGAGATGGTCATGAGAACGATTGAACCGTTCTTTGATGAGTTAAAATCAGGGCTTGTAGAGCATGAAGGGATTTTTGTGAACCTTATCGGTGTCACAGAGATCGATACAGCAGGTTTTCAACTTCTTGTTTCTTTGAAAAAAGAGATGATATTGCAAGGGAAGAGATTTACGATTGTGGGAATGTCAGCAGAAGTTGACGAAATTTTTTCACTATACGGTGCTCAATCGTTTTTCGAAGAGTGAAAGAGGGGGAGATGTTTTTTTCAGACGATCAGTTAAAAGAAGTCATAGCCGAATTTAAAGACGAGGCGATTGACCTTCTCAATGGGATGGAGACAGCCCTTTTAGAGATTCAAGAACATGGAGTAAGTAAGGATCGCATCAATGCCGTTTTTCGTGCTGCACATACGATAAAAGGTTCAGGAGGTATGCTTAAACTCGATAAACTTGTTGAGTTTACGCACATCGCAGAAAATCTTCTTGACGATATTCGTAATGACAAAATAGCCTTTACGGATGATATGATTACCACATTTTTAAAATGCAAAGATCATATGCAAAACCTCGTTCTCTTTTATGCAACACATGCAGGACAAGACCTAGATGAGAAACTTAAAACGATCAGTGCTTTTTTGATGGATGAACTCCGACAGTTCTCTGGCGTGCACACCCCCCTTTCCTCCTCAAAGGGAAAAAAAGAGTCTGACTCATCCGCAACACAGCCAAAAGTTTCAGGATGGGACATTCGTGTTACTTTTGGAAAAGAGTTATTGTTAGTGGGGATGGATCCTTCGAATTTTATCCGCTTTCTTGCATCGTTGGGAGAGGTAGTAAGTGTTCATACGGAACTTGAAAACATTAAACCTCTCTCTACTATAGACCCAACAAAATGCTACATTGCTTCTCATGTCAAGCTCTTAACCGATGTTTCGCAAAAAGAAATTGAAGATGTGTTTGAATTTATCAAAGACGACATCGTTCTCTCCATTAAGCCTTACGGAGGGGATGAAGATACGAGTGAGGAGGAGATTGATGATGAGGGTGAAACAGAGAGTGTAAATTCTCCTTCAACACTCCCAAATGGAAATTTAACACCTGTTATCCCCTCAGAAGAACAAAGTATTTCAATTATATCAAATACTCTTCGTGTTGATAGTGACAAAATCGATGCCCTCATCAATCTCATTGGAGAGATGGTGATTGCCAATGCCAATGTCATTCAAAAGTCAAGTGAACTTAATAATGATGATCTTATCGAGTCTGTCTCTATTGTCTCCCATATGCTTGAAGAGATTCGAGAAGGGGCGATGAAGATCCGCATGGTTCAAATCGGGGAGACGTTCAACCGCTTTAAACGGATTGTCCATGATGTAAGTAAAAAACTTGGAAAAGATGTAGAGCTTGTGATCAGTGGTGGGGAAACAGAGATGGATAAAACCATCGTTGAAAAGATCAGCGACCCCCTTGTTCACATCGTACGAAATGCGATGGATCATGGACTTGAAAGTACAAATGATCGAATTGCCATTGGGAAGAAACCAAAAGGTCGTATAGAGCTTAACGCGTTTCATGATGCGGGGATGATCGTTATTGAGATTGTCGATGATGGACGAGGACTTAACGAAGAGAAAATTTTTGCCAAAGCCGTTGAAAAAGGGCTTATTGACCCCAATGCAAAACTTTCACAAAAAGAGATCTTTAGTCTTATTTTAGAGCCAGGATTTTCAACTGCCGACCAAATCACCGACCTTTCAGGGCGTGGTGTTGGGATGGATGTTGTCAAGCGAAACATTCAGGCTCTTCGAGGAACGATTGATATCAAAAGTGCAAAAGGGGTAGGGACTACTTTTACTATTCGTCTTCCCCTCACACTTGCTATCATTGATGGGTTTTTGGTTCGTGTGGGTCGAACACACTATGTGATCCCTCTTGATATGGTGTTAGAGTGTGTTGAGCTTCCTGAAAATAATGATGAAAAGATGTCAGGAAATGACTACATCAACTTACGGGGGACAATTCTCCCTGTCCTAAGCTTGAGAAACTTTTTTGATGAAAAAGCTCAAAAAATATCAAATGACAAGGAGAATGTTGTTGTTGTTCAAAGTGGAGAGGTCAAATTTGGACTTATTGTCGAAGAGTTGCTTGGAGAGTTCCAAACGGTGATAAAACCTCTTGGAAAAATCTATAGAGGAGTCAAAGGAATCGGGGGCTCTACCATCCTTGGAAGCGGTGAAGTTGCGCTTATTGTTGATGTTCCCATGCTTAATAACACTATTGGTGCAATGAGTCATTATGCTGAGAAAGGGTAATATGAAATGGGATGAACGAGGAAGAGTATTTGTCTAAAAGAGAGATAAAAAAGCTATTAAAAAAATCAAACAAAGGAGTGGACATGGGTTTTAGTTTTGAGAAATTAGGTCTTCAAGAGAGTGAAGTAGAAGCAACCCTTAAAAAAGGGATCAAGTATGACGATCTTTTGGCAGAGTATGAGGCGTTGAAAAAAGAAAGTCTGTTTAAAGGTATTCTCGATTGTTCAACAGCGATGATCACTTACTCTAACCATGATGGGAACTTAGAGTACATCTCCCCAGCATGTAAAGTATTGTTACAAAAAGTAGGGGGGGATGGTTTTAATGTTGAACTTTTAATCGGAAATAAACTTTCAAGCCTTATTGCTGACCCATCTATCATAGAAAATCTCAACCAAGCGGCATATACAGGTGGTATAGTTGAGTTTGAATTTAAGGATCATATTCTTCAGCTCCAAGCAAAACCTGTGGTAGACGAGAGAGGAAATCACATTGGACGTGTGAGCGTGTGGAGTGATGTAACCGATGAACGAAAAGCTTTGAAATTTATTATAGATCCTCTTAAAGCCTTAGAAATGGGTGATTTTTCATGCCGAATCACGCAAGAGTTTGACAATAAGATCTACGAAGCGGTGAAAACTGCCATCAATGCACTGGGAGATAACCTCAACA
>JACXUF010000144.1 GCA_014764105.1 Sulfuricurvum sp.
AAAGGGACAAGTTTGGCTAGAGGGAAATCGATCTCTTCGAAAATGCGTAAAATCTCTTCACCGACGGCACCGCTAGCACCGACGATCGCAACGTTATAACGTTTCATAGGAGGCTTTCCTTGGGGGTGAGGGGGGTATCACCCGTGAATATTTTCTCGCGATTATAGCGAAAGAGGGTTAAATTCTCCCTAATCCTCGTGCTTCCAAAAAGAGATCTTCTGTATCGATGATTTCCCCATCACTCAAAATGGCGGCACGTTCGATTACGGAGATGAGTTCACGAATATTTCCCGGCCAGTTATAGTGCTCCAAGGCGTTAGCGGCATTGGAGGAAAATGATTTGGATTTAAAGCCGTATTGGGCACAATAGCGCTCCAGCGCTGCCGTGGCAATGGAGAGGATCTCTTCGCGCCGTTCACGAAGGGGGGGGATATGAAGCGGGATCGTGTTGAGTCGATAGTAGAGATCTTCGCGAAATTGTCCCTCTTTGATCTTTTGATCCAAATTGGCATTGGTTGCGGTGATAATACGGACATCGATTTTGGTATTTTTAGAAGAGCCTAATCGGCGGATTTCCCGCTCTTGGAGAACGCGGAGGAGTTTTGCCTGAAGAGAATAGGGCATTTCGCCGATTTCATCTAAAAACAGTGTCCCCCCTTCGGCTAGTTCGAATTGTCCTGCTTTGGATTCGGTCGCGTCGGTAAAAGAGCCTTTTTCAAAACCGAACAATTCGCTTTCGATGAGATTATCGGGTATGGCGGCCATATTGATGGCGACAAAAGGTTTGGAGGCGCGCGGGGAGGCGCCATGGATATGACGGGCAAATACCTCTTTTCCGACACCGCTCTCCCCTAGTAGCATTACATTTGCATCGGTTGAAGCTGCTTTGGCGGTACGGGCGAGAAGCTTTTCCAAAGCGGGAGAAGTTCCTAAAAATGGGCCGCTTGAAGAGCTTGAAGAAGTCACGGAAGAGGTTTTTTTGACAACGGTTGCCGTTCGTTCGATCGCAGCAATGAGTGTCTCGATCTTAAAAGGTTTGAGCAGGAAGTCTTTGACCCCGAGTTGAATCGATTCGATTGCACGGGTGAGAGTTGCGTTTCCGGTAATGATGATCACCTCATATTTTCCACCCAGTGTTTTGACAAACTCCAATCCATCCATCCCTGGCATATTGATATCGCTGATGATCAGTTCAAATGAATCATCGAGTTTTTTAAGGGCATCTTTTGGGTTTTTGAAGGTATGGACTTCGTAAGAGGGGTAATCGCTCATAGCTATTTCGAGCGATTTGCGCATATTGATATCATCTTCTACGATTGCAATTTTCATTGAATCAATCCCTTATTGTGTTAGGGTGATTGTAACCAACTCATTATTAAATTCGACTACGTAACAGTGCGAGGGGATGGTTAGGGTATTAATACTTTGACTCGACAAAGGGTGCAGAGTCTCGTTATTTTTGATATGAACGTTATGGAGTGCGGCAAATTCCAAAAAGGCGGTTTGCTCTCTTTGGAGAAGTGAATCGAGAGACTCATTGGGGGTTCGTATCAGTGTGAGGGATGACAACGTTGTTGCCGAACAAGGGCGCATTGCTTTGGAGACAGCAAGTTCTTCATTAATAGGTTGGGCATTTTTGGCGACCAGTCGATAGCCGATATAATATTCATCGGCTCCTAAAGCTAGTGATGCGATTAGTGTAAGAGTCGTGAATACGAAAGGGCGATTTCCATTTCGACTTCGCACAGCCCATCTTTAAAAGTAGTGTTGGTAATGTTAGCTCCACGAATAAACGCTTCAACCCATGTGCGGGTACTGGAGCTGGCAAGCATCATATTTTTGATGCTGTCTTGCCCCTCGACATGCACTCCTGCAACTTTTTCAGCAATTTGACGATACCCATCAACAATTGCAGAACGTTTCGCTAACGCATAGGCTTGTGCTGGAGAAGCGGTGATGGATGGAGCTACTCCTTGACCAATCACGGTGATCACGAGTCTATTGTCAGGTTTTAATAGCGGTTCGACACAGTGACCATCAGTGCTTCTGTAGACACATTTTGGCTCATCGCTGGAACAAACTCCAGCTTCAGGTTTTAAGAGCGGTTCGACACAGTGACAATCAGTGCTTCTGTACTCTCTTCTTCGTCATTTTTCGGACAACGTGAGATGCTGGCGACATCATCCCCTTTGACAATATAAACACCGCTTGTGTTACGCCCTGATTTGGAGATGGTTTGCATATCGACACGGATCATTTTACCCGCTTTGGTAAGTGCCATGAGATCCATCGTCTCATCCACCATAACACATCCGACGACAGTGCTTCCGGTTTTTGCGTTGAGTTTCATCGCAATAACACCAGATCCAGCACGGTTTGTGAGGCGATACTCTTCGGCGGTTGTCCGTTTTCCGATCCCTTTTTCGCTGACCATGAGAATCTCTTCTTTATCGCTTTTGATGATGTTCGCATCGACGACAACGTCACCTTCTATTTTGAACTTGATACCGCGAACCCCACGGGTGCTGCGCCCCTGATCGCGGGTTTTTTCAATCTCAAATTTGATACATTGAGCAAATTTGGTGACGATGAAGAGGTATTTGGTCTCTTCAGTCGCGATATGAGCGGTGATAAGGGTATCGTCATCATCGAGTATGATTGCACGGACACCGTTGCTGCGGATATTTGAGAATTCATTCAAAGCGGTACGCTTTACGATACCGTTTTGGGTGAAGAATACGAGCGATTTATTCTCGTCAAAATCGATTGTAGGGATGATGGAGCGGATTTTCTCATCGGCTTCGAGGTTGATGAGGTTGACCACCGCTTTCCCTTTTGCGGTGCGTGAACCTTCGGGGATCTTATACACTTTAAGCCAGTGAAGCTGTCCGCGATCTGTGACGAACATCAAGGTATCATGGGTATTACAGGTGTAGAATTTTTCAATAAAGTCATCATCATAGGTGGTGACGGCTACTTTTCCTTTACCACCGCGCATCTGTTTTTCGTAGGCTGCAAGAGGAACTCGTTTGATGTAACCGCGATGGGTAATTGTGACGACCATCGGTTCATTTGGGATCAAATCTTCGATGTTGATGTCATCGTAGTTCTCTTCGATATCGGTTATGCGTGGAGCGTTGAACTGCTCGACAAGCTCGATGAATTCGTCTTTGATGATCCCTTTGAGAACCTCTTCGCTACGGAGTATGCTCTCCAAATATTCGATGTGCGCTAAGATCTCTTTGAGTTCATTTTCGATTTTATCACGCTCCAATCCAGTGAGACGTTGCAGACGCATATCCAAAATTGCTTGGGCTTGGATCGGTGAGAACCCAAATTCAGAGATAAGACCGTTTTTTGCGCTTTCACCGTCGGCACTGGCGCGGATGAGTTTGATGATCGCTTCGATGTGATCAAGTGCTTTTTTCAAACCTTCTAAAATGTGGGCACGGGCTTTGGCTTTTTCGAGATCAAAAATAGTGCGTCGGATGATGACTGTTTTACGGTGGTTAATGAAGTGTCCGAGCATCTCAAGAAGGGAAAAAATTCTCGGTTCTTGGTTGGAAACTGAGAGCATAATAATCCCAAACGTCGTCTCCATATTGGTCGATTTATAGAGATTGTTAAGGACGATTTCACTCGTCGCGTCACGTTTGAGCTCGATAACCACACGGATCCCTTCACGATCCGATTCGTCACGGATCTCAGAGATCCCTTCGATAAATTTGTCTTTGACTAGTTCGGCGATATTTTCGATAAGACGTGCTTTGTTGACTTGGTAGGGAAGCTCATCGATGATAATGACGTCTTTATTGGACTTTTTCTCAATGTGGGTTTTAGCGCGGATACGGATACGTCCCCGTCCAGTTTCGTATGCGTCCAATATCCCTTTTTTACCGTAGATGGTTCCCCCAGTAGGGAAATCGGGAGCTTTGATAAATTGCATGATGTCGTGAAGTGACGCATTGGGATTGTCGACCAAATGGACGAGCGCACTGAGCACTTCGTTTGGATTGTGAGGGGGGATATTGGTCGCCATACCGACGGCGATCCCCGCAGATCCGTTGATGAGGAGATTTGGAACGCGGGTTGGAAGCACTTCTGGCTCTTGGGTAGTACCGTCATAGTTATCCACCATATCAACGGTATCTTTATCGAGATCTTTGAGCAACTCACCTGCATAGCGGGTCATACGTGCTTCGGTGTAACGCATTGCGGCGGCGTTATCGCCATCAACCGAACCGAAGTTCCCTTGACCGTCAACGAGCGGTGCACGCATAGCAAACGGTTGTGCCATACGAACAAGTGCATCGTAAACTGAGGTATCCCCGTGCGGATGGTATTGACCGATGACATCCCCGACGATACGGGCCGATTTTTTATATTTAGCACCTGCAGAGAGGTTGAGTTTATCCATTGCATAGAGGATACGACGGTGAACTGGTTTGAGACCGTCACGAACATCGGGGAGTGCCCGTCCGATGATAACGCTCATTGAGTAGTCAAGATAACTGCTTTTGAGAGTCTCTTCTATATTGATGTCGTTAATTTCGCTGTTGTCGAGCAAATCGTTCATGCATTCCCCACTTAATGAAGATAAATAATGCTGATTATATCTGATAAAGTCTTAAAATATAAAAGATGGGTCAATTTGCTAAATTAATCAAATAGAGGTTACAATTGTCTCAACTTTCACATGGAGAACAGATTCACATGAAAAAAATCGAAGCAGTAATCAAACCATTTAAACTCGAAGATGTCAAAGATGCTCTTGCCGAGATCGGGATTACCGGCATGACCGTGAGCGAAGTC
>JACXUF010000145.1 GCA_014764105.1 Sulfuricurvum sp.
CTGAGTTCTTTGGTATCAAACGGATCGAACATCGTCCAAATACCGTCTTCCATAACCCGTTTCATGAATATATCGTTGATCCAGAGGGCAGGGAAGAGATCATGCGCACGTCGACGCTCTTCCCCTGAGTTTTTCTTGATATCCAAGAAATCTTTGACATCCATGTGCCAAGGTTCGAGGTAAACGGCAATCGCCCCTTTGCGAGTTCCGAGCTGATCGACGGCAATCGCAATATCGTTGGTGATTTTGAGGAAAGGCACCGTTCCCCCTGCGGCGTTTTTATGTCCGTCGATGAATGAACCCATCGCACGCACTTGTGTCCAGTCCCAACCGATTCCACCTCCGAATTTGGAAAGAAGTGCCATCTCTTTGTACCCATCAAAAATCCCCTCGATGTTATCGGGAGAAGAGCCAATATAGCACGAGCTGAGCTGATGGCGGGTAGTGCGGGCATTCGAGAGGGTGGGGGTCGCCATCATCACTTCGAATTTGGAGATCATATCGTAGAATTTTTTTGCCCACCCCTGACGATCGCACTCGTTTTGTGCCAAGAACATCGCTACCGCCATAAACATATGTTGAGGAAGCTCGATTGGCTCACCTTTGCGATCTTTGATCAAATAGCGATCATAGAGCGTTTTAACACCGAGATAGTTAAACTCCAAATCACGCTCAGGTACGATATAGCTGTCTAAATCCGCCAAATCGTATTTCTCTTTGAGTCCGAGCAGTATACGCCCTTCAGCTTCTCCACGCTCAAAATAGCTCTGCAATGAACCGTAACCGGTAAATCCGTTAACACGGTGATAAAGATCGTAGAGGAAAAGGCGTGCGGCAACAAACGTCCAGTTAGGGGTATCAATATCAATCTTGTCGACGGCAGTTTTAATCAGGGTTTGCTGTATCTCATTGCTTGTAATACCGTCACGAAACTGGATCTGTGCATCTACTTCCAATTCACTCTGCGATACATTCGTCAATCCCTTGACCGCAGCTGAGGTATATTTTTGAATTTTAGTGATATCCAACGGCTCTCGGCGACCGTTACGCTTAACAATAGTTAACATATAGCAGATTCCTTGATGTACATAAAAGGGGGTATTATACCCTCAAAATTTAGAAAATTTTCCAGCTTTTAGAACTCTTTTCAGGACACCTCTAAAAAACCCACCACTTAACCAACCAAAACCACGATAAAAATAAATACTCAACCCTGAGAACACAAAAATGAGAGATATTCAACAAATGAAAATGAAGACGTTTTTTAGAGAAATTTTACTAAAGTTTCATTTGGACATTGAAGTGATATTTTTTACAATTGAGAAAATGAAAAGTTAGAAGCTCTGATAGAGGTTTTTAGGGGCACGCGGATGCCTTTATGGTTATTGCCGAGCAGAACATTATAGGGAGGATGACGTGAAAAATATTTTGATTGTTGACAAAAGCCCCGATTGGCGATCTACGCTCCGTAGCCTAATAGAGGCGTATTCACATGAAGAACATCTAGAGGTGTCGATCTATGAAGCTACGGATGGTTCCGAGGCGGTCATGTTTTGCGATCAGGAGGAATTCGATCTAATTTTTACCGGAATCGTGATGGATGAGATGGACGGCGTGCGGGCAACGGAGTTGATCCGGCGTAAAAATCCCAAAGTGATGATTATCGCCGTTTCAGCTTCCGAAGATTCTGAACTCATACACTCAATCCTCCACTCCGGGGCCGAAGATTACATCGCCAAGCCGATCAATCCCGATATTTTCAACGCTCGGCTAACCAACTACATCGCGTTGATCAACTCCCGCCGTCGCTATTTCTCAATGCACACGGGGCATAATCTCTTCGGGGAGACGACGTATGCTCGAACGGTCTCTTTTTGTATAAAAAATTACGATGTCCTCGCAGAGTTTTGGGAATATTATCTTTTGCAAGAGACAGGAGGATCATCACAGTTGGTCGATACGGTTCGGGCGATTCACGATATTGGCTCCTTGGCTTTGAAACGGGGGGTGCATCCCTGTTTGTGGATCGAAGAATCTGATCATAAAATCTACTTTACTTTGGAAAAACTCTCCGATATCAAACCGAGTCTCATTCGCAAGATACTCTCCAAAAATCAGCATATCGATAGGGTCAAAACAGCTCGCAATAGCGTGAGCATCTCCTATACCAAAGAGGCAGCTACACCCCAAAAGGAAGTCGTTGCCAAATCAGCTCCGTCGACCTTTCCATCTCCATTTCCAGAGGAGAAACCCTCAGAGAATGAGTCTGCTTTGGTTGCACCCAACTATGATATCCCTACCTCGAACCATGCGCCTCACCTAGTACTTTCGGATGAAAAACACATTTTCAACTACATGGACGAAGAGGACCTAGAGGATATCAAAGAGTATCTCTCCCGTCTCAATACATTGTTGCTTTTGGTTGGGAGTGGCGATATCGCCCCCGAAGAGGTCGATGAAATCTCCTATTACATTGATCGGATCAGCAAAGCGGCATCTATTTATCCCGAAAGTTATCAAATCGCCGTTGCGCTAGGAAAACTGGCATCGACGATCAGCAATAACGTCCAGATGTTTATTGATAAATCCTCTTCATTGGGGCTTTTTTGTAAAACGTTCGGGCTTGATTTGATGAACTGGATACAAATGGTTTTTTACGATGGGGCACCGAGTGTCAACTTTATGGACGATACCATCATCAGCAATGCTCAAATGCTCGGAAGTATGATTGAGAGCGTTGAGATCGGATCTTCGTCTTCGTCGGATATGGACGATATCTTCGATTTTTAGGTTTCGTCATAGAGTTTTCTTGGCTTGATGTTTGCTAGTCAAGCCCCTTGCACATCTCCCCCTCACATCATCTCAAAACGCCATAGCTTTTAGAACTTGAGTTACAAATAAGCAGTTGAATGCCCCGATGAATACACAGAGTCAAAACTCC